>JBFYMH010000125.1:0-3385 GCA_041305005.1 Thermoplasmatales archaeon
CACAGGAAAATAAAAACGATAGATCCAATTTAGCTATCATTGCATTATCAGTTGTCCTGGTGGTGATGTCGTTAACGATATACGCCATCTCGCAGAATGGGTTGGGACAGAATACGGCAGAAACAATAACCATGAACGGGTACGCCGAAGAGAAGGTTGTGCCTGACACAGCCGCATTAAGCATAGGTGTCGTGGTCCAGGCTGACACTGCAAAGGACGCATCCGATCAGAACGCAGCCCTCATGAGCGCTGTTGTCGCAGAACTCAAGGCACTGGGTCTGGAGGACAGGGAAATACAGACATCTTATGTATCCGTGTACCCGGTCTACAACTATGACAAGGAACAGACCATCACCGGTTACTCCGCATCCAACAGTGTGCAGGTCACAACCACAAAGATCGGCAACCTGAGCCAGATCATCGACAGTTCAACAGCAGCAGGAGCCAATCAGATAGGAAGCATCTCCTTCTCAGTATCTGATGACAGGCAGGAACAGCTCCGTGAAGACCTCATGAATGAAGCAGTAGCCGATGCATCATCAAAAGCCAATGGCCTTGCTGGCAGCCTGGGTCTTAAGGTCACAGGTGTGCAGACAGCATCCATATCCGGAAATGATGACTCCAGGGTCTACTACTCAATGGCAGAAGCAGCAATGGACACAGCAGCAGGACAGGTTTCCACACCGATCGAGCCGGGCGAGTCCACAGTTTCAATGTCAGTACAGGTCACATACTACATTGGATAAGAGCTCGATCTATCAACCAACCGCTATCCATGCCGAAATATCGGCTACGGACGGTGGTCTTTTTTTCGTTATGCCTGATTGTTAACTTTCTTTTGCAAATCTTTATCTTTCACTTTTCGTGTTTTTGTACTGATCTTCTCTCCTGCTTTTCCTATTCAGATTTGAAAAAGATAGGAAGAACAATGGGAGATACTTATCACAAATGGCTAATTTTGATGTTGTTTAGTGTCTTTTTCTATGAGATTCAGGAGACAAATACAAACTACAGACAATAAACAGGAATAGACAGACGCAACGGACAAAACGACAGACATAGGCGGCAAGAGAAATAATTGCATTTTAAAGGATTAATTTGAGTTGGACAACTATTTTAAAAATACAGGAATCACCATTTATATTGCTCTCTCAATCTGATTTTTAATTTGTCTAATTGTCTAATTCTTTTGGAAATTAAATCAGAAACATCTTTTTCAAATTCATAGGCGACTAACGTTGGAATAATAGGTATGCTGATTTTCAATTTTTGTTCAGTTGATTTCGACTTGTCTGAGATGTGCATCAATACATCATTTATCTGATTATTGAGTTCGGGTATCTCTTTTTTTACTATTTCTAAACTTTCAACAATAAAATCTAAAACAGCATTCGAATTTGTTAATTCATCGATTTTTAAATCAATTTGATCTATTTTTCTATCTATAGAGTCTAATTTCTCATCCATGTTGATTTTAATTATTAGCGGAACTATCAAGGAAATGATAGAATAATGCTTTGTTATATCTTTAGTAAGTTCAATTTCTTTAATTTTCTCAAATATAATCTCATTTTCAGGATTTCTTGGGATATTTGATTTTAATACAAAAACAAGGTTGTCAATATTAGTCCTTAAATTATCTTGACCTTCAATATTCCATTGTTTTATTTCTTTATTAACTTCGTATGCGATGTTTTCAAGAGGTGTTCCTTTGGCATTTTCAAATATGCCTTCGGCTTCGTTGCGTATTCTAGAAATTGTCGATAAAATACCTTGGTCGATATATTTTTCAAAAAAATCTTTTTCAATAGTTATTTCTCGAACATAAATTACATTTTCCTTCTCATATTTTTCTAAAAATAACTCTATATTGTGATGCATACTTCCTCCAAAACCCGAATAATCAGTAGCACAATCAAAGAAAACGTACCATACTGAATAATCACTTATGTTAGAATAACTTTCAATTAGTATTGCGTAGGTGTAATCAAAGTTCGATTTTCCAATTGCAGGGTGTTTAATTCGAAGTAACTCTATTTTATCTTCATTATTGAAATATTGATTTTTTTCAATTGCTCCTATTAATAAATCTATAAAAGGAGTAGCACCATCCAAAACAATTTGTTTGCAATCTATTTTAAAAAATCTTTCCCATAAAAAATAATAATCTAATCTTTTTATTTTTAATTCAATGCTTGTGTCATTATCTATGTAATCTGGATTTTTAAGATTGTTTTTTGATAGTAGGTGAAAAAGAATACTCCTTTCAAATGGAGTAGTTAAAATTAAAAGCCCATCTATAAAATATTTATCACCAAGTTTTTTTTCTAATGGTTCAATGATCTCCGATTTTATAATTGAAAAAAAACGATCAAGTGATTTCCATTTAACTAATGAAGTAGATTCACTCTCATCAAATTGCTTTTTTCTAAACGGAAAAATTTGATGCTTTTTGACAATCTTATGAGAATATTTATCATATGGCTCATGCAGCGATTTTAATGATGATTTTTCAAATTCGTCTTCGCCTAACAAAATATACCATATATATTGTAAGCAAAATACGTAGCCAATATAGCTTTTTTCTAAACGATCATAAGTAAGATTATTTTTAAGAATTGGGGATGGGTAAGTGTGTGGTTTACCACGGTTTGTATCATTTAAAAAAATGTATGTGTAAAACATCGAGACCGCTTTCAATGCAAAATCTTTATCAACATTTTTATTAATAACTACGTGTTCATTGTAGATCTGATCAAAAGTTAAGAATAAGTCTGTAGTGCTTTTCCAATATTTTTTGATTTTGTCCCACGAAGACAATCCTTCTGTATGTCTAAACTTATTCCATATATTCTTTATAAAAACGGTTTTTTCACAAGTATTAGGAATATCATCTATGTAAACTCCAGCAGATTGCGCCCTAATGTATGTGATATCTTCTTCCAGATCAAAAACAGAAGACAAACAAAATGATTCAATCAAGTCGTTAGTTACAACCTCTACGAAAAAAATATACCCTTCGATGAGATTTGAATCATCCTCAATTTGGTGATATTCTACAATCCATTTTCTAAAGCTATCAATGTCAGAAATGATTTTAAGCAGATTTAAAAAAGAAATTATTCTGTCCATTTTGTAAAGTGAGCACAATTCATTATTCGTCCAATCAACTCTGTATTTTCCTTTGGTTAGAATAAACCTTCATAAATATAAAACAATCTCTGTCCACATCTAAAGGGTGTATTATATTGGAAAGGAAGTCAGGCTCTGTAGAAATCCTACCTTATGATCAACGCAAGGAGGTGAAGACGCAAAGGCACAAAGAATCGTATCCTTGAGTCTTGGCTGCCTTGCGCCTTTGAGTTCCTTTTAGATGAGTGAGATG
>JBFYMH010000126.1:0-10772 GCA_041305005.1 Thermoplasmatales archaeon
TTTTTTTAGCTGGTTTTTCTCCATATAAAAGTGCCCCTAGTTAACTATATAAACCTGGTATTCTTGTTAATGATCTATTTGAGGGAGGTAAATATGGAGAAACAATATGTTGTGTGGTGGCATAACTATGTTTATAATATAAGCAGAGAAGCTACCACCATAGATGAGGTGTATGAGAGTGTATCTAATACGCTGAAAGAGATAGATAAGCTTAAAATATTGGAAAAGCAGGGTAAAATAAAAGTGAAGCACTCTAAGACATTAAATCCGCTTTACATAGAGATATTGGATAAATCTGCTGAAAAGGATTTACAGGCAAACCCGATAGTGGATGTTTTAGAGAAATAAGATAATGTAACTTTTTAGTTACATTCTTTATTATCTTTCTAGTAATTATTATGTCTCATAGTTCTTTGTCGTCCAAAAGAACGATGGGGACGTCTTTGAAATTGTCTTTCGTTACGCCTATCGCTGTTTCCCCTTGAAAAAGAGACGCTTTTGTACTCAGGTATGTCTGCTCTTTCTATTTTTAGTTCTTCGTTGCTCTGCACTCTTCTGAAGTTTTCATGATCCGGTTGTGTTAGTAGTGTGACTGCTTTTCCGTTTGCTCCAGCACGAGCTGTTCTGCCTATTCTATGTATGTATTGGGTGGCTGTCTTTGGCACGTCATAGTGATATATATGAGTGACGTTTTTTATATCTAGACCTCTGGCAGCTACATCTGTTGCTACTAGAACATCTGTTTGTTGGTTTTTCAAAGCATCTAGTGATTCCGATCTTTTGTTTTGGCTCATTCCTCCGTGTATTGCAGAGGCATGAATGCCATGATGTCTGAGGTTTCTTGCGACAACATCTGATTCTCGTCTTGTGGCACAGAATACTATTGCTAGGCCTGATGTGTTGTTTTTTAGCAGATGTAATAGGATGGAGAACTTGTTGTTTTGCGGGTAAATGTCATAATAGATTTGCTCTAGTTTGCTTTCGTCAACATATGATTGGGTTTGTATAACCTGAGGGTTGTTCATGTGTCTGTGAACAAACCTGTTAATATCTGATAATAATGTTGCGCTGAACATTAGCGTTTGTCTGTTTTTTGGTACTTGTCGTATTATTTGTTCGACATCCTCTACAAAACCCATTTCTAGCATTTTGTCAAATTCATCGAGTACGAGAAATCTTACATTCCTGAGATCCATGGTTCTTCTGCGTAGATGATCAAGCATCCGGCCTGGTGTGCCGACTACTATGTCTGATCTGCGTAATTCTCTTATCTGTGGTTCTATCCCTACGCCACCGTATATGCTGATGGTTTTGATGCCAAGATTTTTTCCGTACTCTGCGAATACTTCACTTACTTGTACGCATAGTTCTCTTGTCGGCGTTAGAACAACTGTTTGCAGTCCGGAACCAGGGATTATTTTATCTAATATGGGTAGACAGAATGCTAGTGTTTTGCCTGAGCCTGTTTCTGATTGTCCTACGATGTCTCTTCCTTTTATTATCTCTGGTAAACATTTTTCTTGGATCGCAGTTAGTTCTTCGAATCCTTGTGTATGTATTGTTTCCATGAGTTTTTTGTTTATGTTTAGTTCTTCAAATTTCATTTTCTTTTAACTCCGTTTTATTTTTTTAATCCTGATAAAAAACAAAAAACAGCCAAATTCTATAAATCCAAATAACAGATTTTTAGAATTCTGATATTTTATTATTTTATCATACGTAAATGGGATATCATTGTTTATATAGTTTTGCATTTAAGAGATTTTGCATGTAAATCATTCAATTACTTGTATGCCCTTACTTTTATACTTGTGATTTTCCCAACGAGTCTTTTGTCGATTTCTTTTTCGTTGTAGCGGTTTTGGTTTATAATTTCAACTTTACGGAAACCAGCTTTCTTTATGGTGTCAAGATACTCGTTTTTCTCTAGTGCACCAGCTATGCATCCGCTCCATGCATCAAAACTTTTCTTAATATCATCTGGAAGAGTTCCTTCAGTTACAATATCGGAAACCATTAATCTGCCACCTGGTTTTAGCACCCTAAAAGCTTCCTTGAAAGTTTGAAATTTATCTGGTGATAGGTTGATTACGCAGTTGCTTATGACTACATCCACGGTGTTGTCTTCTATTGGAAGATTCTCAATCTCACCAAATCTGAATTCCACGTTTTTATAGCCGTTTTCTTTGGCGATTTTCTCTGATCTTTTAATCATTTCCTCAGTCATGTCAACGCCGATTACATGACCTTTTTCGCCTACCTTGTTTGCTGCCAAAAAAACGTCTATTCCTGCCCCAGAACCTAGGTCAAGGACGATTTCTCCGTCTTTTAGGTCTGCTAATGCGGTTGGATTGCCACAACCTAGACCTAGTACCGCAGAGTCTGGAATGCTTTTAAGCTCATTTTCAGAGTATCCAATAGATTTCGTTTGTTTTGTGATGCCATCTTTTTTACAATTACAGGTTGGACAGCAAGATGTATTTTCCTGAGCAAATTTTGTATATCGTTTCTTTACTGCTTTCTTGATTTCTTTATTATCCATATGAATCCTCGCTCAATAAGTTGTTTAGGTTTTTAACTATTACTACCTATGTTAAATAACTTTTTAATCACGGAAGTCGCGGGAGTAGATTATTGGTCTGAGGTTTTATAAAGGATTAATTGTTTTTAAATTGTAAGTTTGATGGAGAAAAAATGACAAAGCAACTAAATACGGTTTTGGCGCTCGTTCTTCTTTTTACCTTGGTTGGTTTAAGCGGATGCACTGAACACATGGGTAATACTGCTAATAGTGAAATCCAAATTTTAAGTCAAAATATCAAAGGAGATGATTCATTTAAAGCGGTCTACGGGTCAATAAAAAATGTTGCTAATAGAGAGATTGATGAAGTTACGGTAAAAGTACGTTTTTACGATATTGCTGATGGTTTGTTGTGGACAGAAACTACTACTGTCAATCATTTTGCAAAGGGTGAAACTCGTAATTTTACTGTTACTTATTGGTATTATGAGCCCAATTTCGACTTATATGATCATTATACTGTTTCTGTTTCAACATAGACTTTGATGGCGGAAAAAAGTTTTATAGTAATGTTGGAAAAAACAGCTTAAAAACAAATATATTTATAGGGGAACTTACAAAATATATATTGGGGGTAGAGATAAGGACTAAATTCTTATCAATAATGAGATTTATTCTGCATCCTGTCTCCTCACAGGATCTCTTTTATCTACCCCCTAATCAGTCTATGTAAAGTAATAATATTTTGGTTTAAAAAGTATTCTTCTAAGACATTTTTATCTCTTGTTTTATTTGGTTAATCCCATCGTTTTGATCAATCTAATCTATTCAGCCCAGGGTAATTTTTTGGATAACATCTGGCCTTAAATACTGAGTTTAATGGCGGAACTGGTATTGGATACTTGTTGTAATATCTCCAAACAATTTCTTTTTCAGGAGTAACTTCTAAGAACGTACCAAATACGCCACTACAAATGAACGTATTTCCGTTAGGGAGCCTCTGTGCACTGGAAAGATATATTGAGTAAGGTAGATTTAAGCCTCCTTTGTATACCCAGATTGGCCCTTTTGGCCCATATGAAGAACCAGGTTCTAAATAGTAATTCCCATGAGAATCTACCGGAACTACAAATTCTTCTACAGAAGAATAGTCGGGTCCTATACGCCCAACTCCATTGTTGAAAAAAGTAATATGTTTTTCACCAGAGTCTGTTACAATCCACCGGGGGTCATGTTGTGCAAAAAATCTCTGATCAGATCTATCTCCAGCTTTGTAGACCTGAGGGTTTCCCCATCTGTAAAGAATGTCGCCGCCTTTTCTACTGTTTCCATCGGTATGACCTGCTGCTTCTTCTTTTGTTGTACTATGGTCAATAATAAAAATTTCATTCAGGTTACGCACGCTTACTAGTATCTGATCAAATTCTTCTATATACTCAAGTGAGTTCATATGGCTGAAATCTGTGGAAAGAAGAGGCAATGATCTTTTCATTCCCCTGTAGTTTATATCAACTAATTCAGGGTGATCTGCTACAACACCATAATTTGCTTTTGTTGAATCATAGTCTTGGATCAAATGATCCCATATGTGCCATTCCCAAACAATATTGCCACCTTCAGGATAGGTTGGTTTTACCTCTATAATTGAATCAATTCTGAACCCTCCGATCAAAATTTTATGAGGATTGCATCCAGCAGCATCTGTTTCTTCTCTGGTCTTACGCTCCCAAACAATCATTAAAATATTACCATTCGGTAACGGTTCAATATCATTGTGGAGACAATGTGTAAGATTTACAAGTGTGTACTCCCAGATGAGATTTCCATCCCAGTCAAACATTTCGATGCGGCCAGTAAAACCGCCACCCCAAGTAGCTGATAGAATGCTTCCAAAGCAACTACGCAGTAAACTTCCATTTTCTAGTAGATATGAAGTTAAACTTTGCATGTTTTTGCTTTTCCAACTATGAACAATTTCTTTGTCTTTGTTAATCAAATATGTATATCTTGAAAATTCTTGAGAGAATAAAATATATCCATCAAAAGACTCCTCGTTACTCGTGGAAGATGATGGCAAGTTTTCTAATTTGTTAGCATTTATTTCTAAAGCACTTGTATTTGATATAAAAGAAGTTGATAGCAGAGCCGTTATTATTATTAATAAGATTATTTTTTTCAACTTCTTTCACCTAATATTCTTTATGTATACTGGGAGGTTAATCAACATAAGCTGTTGCGTCTGGTCCTGGTGGAGCTGTTTCTATTTCGATGCAACCTCCGCATTCTGCATTTCGTATACTATAAAATCTGTAATGACCTGGTCCGTTTGGGGCGTTGAAGTCCCAACTCCAGCCATCGGAACCACCTGTATCAGTTCCATACAATGTCCAATCGCTCCAATTAGATGAATTATCCTGAGAGTATTGATAGTACAAATCTAATGACGTGATTTTTTCTGTTCCTTCTTTTGTGTTGCCAATTATAGTAAAACCAGATGGTTGTTCATATGGATGGATGTCACTTACCTGTGACGGCCCGTATACTGGTGGAAGATCGTTATCAGGTATTTTTGCTTCCCATGCAGCAATCCTGCGGACAATACAATAATTGTATGTAGACTCATCTTCGATAGTCTCATCAAAGGGGGTTGCATCGACTAACTTATGAAAACCTTCATATATATTATTCGTGTCAGTATCTTCCACCTCCTCCATATGTCCGCCCCACCAGGTTAGCAATTCAGGATGCCCTGGGCATCGAACAATTCTTGCTTTATTTTCATTGGGGTAGATTTCCGCAGTCATAAAAGGTTTATTTGCTACATATGTTTCTACAATTTTATCTGTTTTTTTCCAATCGCTTGAGAAAACAAAAGAATTCATAAGAGGACCTAGGTTTTTGCACCATTCAAATTCGCCATCACAAAACAATCCTTTTATCAAGCCACTAATGCCACCGGCGTATGTCCAGTAGTGGATCTGTGCAGATTTATTATCAGATATTTCCTCTTCAGGAAATCTAGCAAGGACTGTTATCTCTCTGTCTGGCTGTTCGGGAACTTCTAATGCCGGAAAACCTATCCATCGTATTTTTCTGGTATCTCCTATAAAATCATCAAAAATAGGATTATCCTTGGAGATTTTAACGTCAGGGCATATTCCTGAATAATTCATATCATGTGGGTTAGAAACATGCCAGTTAGGATAAAATAAATACGCTTGCATATCTACGGATTCCGGTCCGTTGCCTCGCATTTCAGTTAGAATAGGTATGGCCGTATCATATTGGAACTCAACACAGGATATTCCTAAACCGCTCTGCTTCATCGCTCTTTCAAGAAATGATTTTGGTTTATTTTTCATACCACCTGCAATTCCGCAACCGCCACAAGAACCATAGTATCCGCCTCCGTCTTTTATGAAATTAGCAATATTTCTTACTATTATTTTGTTCTTTGGTAATCTTGAAAAACTTGTTTTTAAAAGATATTGATCAGCTTGATTAAACGAATATATCAATACGTCATAATTTTCTATTTTTAATTCTCCTTGTAATATGCTTTTGGTTGATAGTATAGTGGGAACAAAACAATATGTGGTTTGACCCACTTTCCAATTATAATTTTTTAATGGCAAAAGATAGTATTTTTCTTCTTTTGCATCAGTATAAATTGCTACATGTATCTCATTGACATTTTCATTGCTGTTGGCAGAGTTTTTAATGTTGTCGTTATCGTTTACTTTTGCTACGACAGTTGCACCAGATATAATTAGCATAGTTATTAGTAAAAAAATTTTTATTTTCATCATTAGCCTCCACAATATATCTGGTCAAAAACTTAAATTTATATATAAATGTTCGTATTTTTTCGTTAATAAAAACCTTGTAAAATCTATTGCTTTGAAACAGGCTAATTGATGTTGTACTTACCCGCACAAATCTTAAAATCGTATTATTTTTTTAAAATGTAGGATAAATAATGTGGCAGTAACCAGATCGTTATAAGATAAAATTTGATTTTTGAGGTCGTGGAAGAATGGAGGTCTGATATTTTATCTTTTATCATCACAACAGAAGCAATAAAAACGTTCAAAATCGTAGCTTACTTTCATCTCATTTTTATCGAAAGTCTTACCGCAACTCGCGCAACTGCTCCCATTATGTTTCTTAGTATTATGTTTCAAATTTTGCATCCCCATCACCTATTTGTTAGATTTTGTGGTTGTAGTTCAGTGCGTATATAAAATAAGTATTTATTCCTTTCCATTATACTCATAAATTTGACGATGAAAGAAGTGACAGTAACATTTTATCCGCAAGGTGCGAAACTTTCTTGTGAAGTTGCAAAAACTTTTTCTGAAAAAACAAAGGGTCTTATGTATCGTTCTTCTCTTCCCGATGGAAAGGGGATGTTGTTCCCGTTTTTGTTTTCGTGGTACAGATTGTTTTGGATGAGGAATGTTTCGATTCCGCTTGATATTATTTTTGTAAGTAAGAACTTGGAGGTTGTATCTATTTACGAAGCACCAGCTAATGTCTGGTTTTTTAATAAAAAATTCTGGGCGTTTGGGTTTTGTAAGTATGTAATTGAATGTAACAAAGGTTTTTGTAAGGCTCATCTTATCGCCCCTGGAACAAAGGTTTGCAAATGAAGTCGTCGCTTTTCTTAAAAAATTTATGCGAGAAGAAACTAATGCTCCCCCCACTCACAGGTTTTACTGATTATCCTTACCGTGTGGTTCTTTCTGATTTCAACCCACCAAATCTTACAACTGAGATGATAAATGCTAGGGCGCTACTTCACAGAAATCATCGTACACTTATGATGATTAAACGCGTTACAGCGCCTATTGTTCAAGGTGTTCAGCTTTTAGGAAAAGACCCAAGTAGTATGACTCGGGCAGCAAAGATTGTTGAGGAGCTAGGTTTTGACTACATTGATATAAACATGGGTTGTACAATAAAGAAAGTAGTTTCTAGGGGTGAAGGTGTTGCTCTTATGAATGATGAGCAGCGCGCTTGCGATGTTTTAAAAGCTGTTTGTGGTGCGGTTGATCTCCCAGTTACAGTAAAGTTACGGACTGGTTTTTCTAGGAAAAAAATTAATGTTTTATCTCTTTCTGAGAAATTGGTTGATGCTGGTGCTGTTGCGTTGACTGTTCATGGCCGGTCTGGCGAAAAAAAGTTTTCATCTCAGGTTGATTTAGATATCATCAGTGGTGTTGTTGGGAGTGTTTCTGTTCCGGTTATTGCAAATGGCGGGATTTTCAGTGGAGATGATGCTAAAAAAGTTTTATCTGTTACTGGTGCTGCTGGTGTGATGCCTGGTCGAGGTCTCATTGGAAACCCGTGGATTGTTTCTGAGATTCTTTGCAAGCTTTCTGGAAAAAAGTTTTTGCCTCCCAGTCTTTCTGAAAAAAAGAAGGTTTGTAAGAAACATGTTGAGGAGCTTTGTAGTTTCTACGGTGAACGGAGAGGTGTACTTATGATGCGTAAGATTATGCCAAGGTATTTTCCGTCAACTGTTTATCTTAAAGAATTGAAAGATGATGTTAGGAGTATTACTAAACAGGGAGATGTTTCTTTGATTCTCGGCAGGATTGTAGAGCGTGGTTCTCAGTGGTGTTATGTGGGGAATAGCTTCTGATTTTATTTTTTATATTTTGGGAAACTTTAGGTTGCTTTCTTAAAAGTTTCCCATCTAGTTTGTATAAATGTTTAATTGTAGAAATAAAATCCGCGTAGAATAAATTTTAATAAATTCTTGTTGTTCCGGATATTGTTGCAAATTAAGTTATATTAGGAAACATTTAAATTAATCTTTAATATTATAAATTTTTGATTTTTAGGGAGGTAGAAGATGAAGAGAAAAAATATATCTTATTTTGTGGTAGGGCTGCTATTAATCAGTAGTTTTGCTGCTATAGGACTTGGAAAAGAGGCCAATGTTTTGCAAATAAGAAAAAAGAACTCAAACATCCAGAACATAAATCTGAACCTTGAGTTTTCAGCACCAACTGTTTCACAAATAAATGTGGAAGGGGAGAGTTATGTGCAATTGGAAGTTGCAGGTGCAGACACTAGTTTGTATAATTCGGGAAAACCTATGATGCCTTATTATGCAGCTACATACGAACTTCCATTTGGATCGAAAATCATAAATGTGAAATGTACAACTAGCGAAGTACAAACAATGGCAATTGAATATAATGTACTGCCAGCTCCTCAACCAGTGCCAGTGATAGCAGATCAAGAAAACAATGTTGTTGAATTTGTAATGGATGAAGCTGTTTATGGTTCATTAGAGTCGTTCCCAACAAATTGGTTCAATTACTATGCTGGTGGTGGACTTAACAGTAATGGTGAACGTACAACATTTTTGACAATACGTGTTTATCCAGTTAAATATGTCCCTGCTACAGATACGATAAACTATGTAGAAAATATTGATTTGACTATAACCTATCAGAAACCTGTTACAAACCCGTTCCCTGCTGCTGATTCATATGATTTGGTGATTATAGCGCCACAAAAGTTTTCTAATAATCTACAGAAGTTAGTAACTTTCAAGAATTCTAAAGGCGTTGAAACTATTCTTAAGACAACAGAGGATATTTACAGCGAATTCAGTGGTGTTGATAAACCAGAGAAAATAAAGTATTTCATAAAAGATGCTTTAGAGACTTGGAATATTAAATATGTTCTACTCGTCGGCGGTCTTGATTCGTATATTTATGCTAAGCCAAGGGATGATGCTAATCAGGGTTCTAAGGATTGGCACGTACCTGTTAGGTATACCAACCTCGATGAAGGCGCAGGAGTTTCTGATCCTGGTTTCATAAGTGATCTTTACTATGCTGATATCTATGATTCTGAAGGGAATTTCTCCAGCTGGGACACAAATGGCGATGGCATATTTGCAAAATGGTACGGCGCTGGTAGAGATATACTTGATCTTTACCCAGATGTCTATGTCGGCCGTCTTGCTTGTGCGAATAATTTCGAAGTTAAAATCATGGTAAACAAGATAATTAACTACGAGAAGGGAACCGATTCATCTTGGTTCAACAAGATGGTAGTGATAGGTGGTGACACGTTTAATGACACTGCCTCAACTAATTATTATGAGGGTGAGGTTGAAAACCAAAACGCGTTGGATGATATGCCTGGTTTTACACCAGTAAAAGTCTGGGCATCTAACAGGGATACCAGTGGTCTTGTCCCGATACCAAGAGATATAATAAAAGCTATTTCGCAGGGTTGTGGGTTTTTGGCTTTCTCTGGGCATGGAAGTCCTGAGAGGTGGAATACATACTGGCCTGAGGCGTTTGATGAAGAACGAGCAAAAGGCCTATATTATTACGCTATGCCTTTTATTCATAATGGAGGTAAACTACCTGTTTGTGTAGTCGGTGGTTGTCATAACAGTCAGTTCAATGTGACTATGACAGGTTTTCTGCTTGGAGAGCCATGGGTTTATGGTCCTGTTCCACAGTGTTTCAGCTGGTTGTTGGCTCGTAAGATAGGAGGAGGCACAATTTGTGCACTTGGGAACACAGGTCTTGGTTACGGGGCCGTAGGTGAACATGGTGATTTAGATGGTGACGGTGTAAATGATCCTGATTGTGTAGAGGCATTGGGCGGGTATATTGAAAGCCAGTTTTTCAAAGCCTACGGAGTTGATAATATAGATGTTCTTGGTGATGTATGGGCTCAGGCAGTTAACACTTATCTTACAGTTTTTCCACCTATGTCTGATCAACTGGATTGTAAAACCGTTGAACAATGGCCAATCTTGGGCGATCCAAGTCTAAAGATAGGTGGATACCCTGCTGCTACAGGACTTAAAGCAAACATCGAAAACATGGCTAGTGGCATAGAAGTTGATGTGGGTCAGTCATTAGAATTCAATGGCATTGCATTTGATGGACAGGCACCTTATAACTATGCATGGGATCTTGATGAAGACGGCTTATACGATGATGCAACTGGGATAACTGCGTCTCGCGGATGGATTATACCTGGTGTGTACTGTGTTAGTCTAAAAGTTACCGATGGTAATGGTAAAGTCGCTACATATGATACCATTGTAGGTGTTGGTGACTGGATGGGAATAGAAAATTGGTTTAACTTCGAAGAAAACCAAAACAGCGACCTAATTCAGGGACAAACACAGAGCAATCCACAAATAATCGGCATGCAATCTTTGATAATAAAATCAAAGGCAAACACAAACAATAACTAAAACCAA
>JBFYMH010000127.1:0-3401 GCA_041305005.1 Thermoplasmatales archaeon
CAGTTTTTTCATAGGAATAAAAGACACCTTTCCAAATATTGTTGGTTATTATGAAAACTGGACTATCGAGGTTTATGAAAATGGAAATAAATTAGACTCTGAGGATGTTGTTGTTGAAAAATTAAAAACTGGAATTTCAAAAAGTGCACCTAGTTCCATCAATTTTTACGTGGATCCGTTCACAGAGATGGATGCTCAAGGTGATCCTACATTTAAAATCGGAAATATGGGTAATATTCCACTATATGTAAATATAGATAACATCAAATATACTGACATTGAAATTACTGATTTAAACGAGAAATTTTTACCAGGGGAATTTTTACCAGGAGAAAATAGCAATCCTCTTTACGTACTTCTACATTCTGAATCCTGGCCACCCGGAGTTATGCAAATTAATGTACAATTGGATGGTTCTTATCCTCAAGAATATTTTTTAGACACGAATGCCACGGTCACCTTATACACCTCATTTGTGATAGACGTTCCAACTTTACAAATATATGTCGGGCATAGCAACTACAAGATAATTCCAATTGAAGGTACAGATATTACTTTTCAATATCTTGAAAGCATTAACATGGATGAAGGGGAGATACGAGACATAAAAGCATACGTTTCCGGAGATGGCCCAGTAACCTTAGAAATATGGGCTGATGAAGAAAACGTAAAACTGCTAAAATTGTTAGATGGCAACACTGAAACAACATCACCAATTACATTCCCCTCAACAAGTTCTTCAGAGCGTACAATCACTATGAGTGTGGAGGCTATTAGCGAAGGCAAAACAGGCGTTATAAACTATAAGTTGACAACTGGCGGGGTAACTAAAACGTATACAACTCAGATAACAATTGGACCACCAGCATCACAAAACGTTGAATCTTTTACAATGTCCTTATCTATAGTACAAATCATTGTAATAATAGTAGTCCTAGTTATTGTAAGTTATATGCTATTATCATACATGAAACATAAACGGAGGTAAAACAAACAAATGAAAAAAATCCTAATCCTGCTGCCGTTTATACTACTCGTTATGAGCCTTTTATTGTCAACAATAGCAAATGCAGGTCAGGCAGGAGTAGGAGTTATAAACGTTCCACCTAAATACGGCTATATACGCGTTGAACAACAAAATGATTTGATACGTGTGTATCTCACAATTTCTGATTACAACTCCTGGGGCGATGTATACGAGGTTAGTGTCACTCTTTACAACTATGAAAAAGAAGCATCTAAGTTTATTTTTAGACAATATAAAAGTTTAGAATCATTTGTAGAAATAAATGAATTCAGTGAAACACCTGAAAAAAACAAACTATTGGTAAAAGAAAAATGTTTATACAACAAATCAAACAAAAAAGAAACAATAGATGAACGATGTGATATAGAACTAAGGTTTGTTTTCAAAAAAACATGGTTCACAGGAATACATGTTTTGATACAAGATAGACAAGGATCAAGCCCAGCGGAAGCATATCTATATTATAACACGGAAGAAACAATGAGAAGCGGAAATAACATAGTTATACCCGGATTTGGAGGTACAATAACCATAGAAACCCCGCCTTATATATTGAATATCACAGCGACGATAGTTGGATTGGCCGGTACAATATACTATTTTAAGAAAAAAGGAATTTTAGAAAAAAGAAGAGTTACGCATGGGGAAATATAAAAACCGTTCTTGGCTGTTCACATGCTGTTTTTTCGTATTTCTCTCTATTTTCATCTCTGTCAAATTCATATTCGTATTCTTTTTAAGAGCAGCATACGAACCATCTTTTATATTTGAGATGACCCCATTTCATCTACTATCTGGAATAAACAATCTGCAATTAATATTTCTATCATTCACGGTCATACTTTTTGATACATACCTTCATGTGAAAGCTACTAGACGAAGTTTAATTTACTCATACTTACCAACTTCATTTATATTATTGGGTCTAGGATTAAGTATAATGTTAAATGAGATCAATACGTCTTACATTTTACACTATTTGGTATTCGGTTTTTTCCTAGTTATCATGCTTTTAGATCATCGACGTATCTTGACAACAATGACAACACCTAAAAAAGAACATGATGGCATGGTAATGGAAAAGAAAAAACCCGCGTTTATAGAAACTAAAACCGTCAGCCCAACACATGAAACACAGTATAAACAACCAAAAATAATTACCGCAGCAGATAAAAATTTTGAAGTAGACGGTGCTCCTGAAACATTCCTTAAAAATGCAAAGGTTCTTTTTGATGAACTTCAATTAAAAACAAAAAAACTTGAAGCTTTAGAAAATGAGATGTCTGAACGAAGAGAAAAGTTAATTGAACAGGAAAATTTGTTTAAAGAATACCTAAAATCTTATGCCCAATCAAAAGAAAAATCGGATCATTTTGCTAAAGATATTGTCACACAACCTCCTCTAGAGACTCAAGTTCTTATTGGGGAAAAGATCAAAGATAATCTTATTATCGATAATGCAACCGAATGTGTTGCCATTATACAGAGGGGCATATTGAAGAAGATTAACAACTGTTTCGCAAACTTACTTGGTTATCAACCAGACGAACTCGTTAATAAAAACTTGTTTGTTTTTGTTGCTCCTGATGGCATTGAGGAGGTTAAAAAACATTATATTAGTAGACTTAAAGGCACGGACTTAGGTTCTTATAAAACTGTATTTTTGAAAAAAGACAATAGCGAGATATCGGTAGAAATTAGTGTTGAACAAGTGGTCTACGATGGTGAAAACGCAGAGATAATTGTTATTAAAGAGATTTAAAAAATCTAGTGCTCCCGTCGGGATTTGAACCCGAGTCTGAGCCTCGAGAGGGCTCGATGATTGGCCACTACACTACGGGAGCTAAAAACTATTTTTTATCCGCCTGATGCAACTTGTATAATTGTAACTTCTTGGTTTTCGTTTAAGGTATCATCAACTGGTATGGGCATGTTTTTACTCATTACTATAACTGTATCTGGTCTAACATTGAGATTTTTTAGTAGATCTCCAACATTAGATCCTTTTGTTAACTGGATTTCTTTTATAGCATTTGTCTTTGGTATCCTAACTTTTATCTTCAATTGAATCGATACCCATATAAAAAAGTCTTTGATTAAACTTTTCACAATAGCGGGATATATGCTGGGGTAGCCAAGCTCGGTTCACGGCGACGGTCTCGAAAACCGTTGGTGACAACACCTCAGGAGTTCAAATCTCCTCCCCAGCGTAAAACCTCTATGTAATCCTTATAATAAATTTTTATATACTAATATATAATAAAATTTAAATATTACCTATACTAATAATATGTCATACGACTTGGTGTAATAAATATGAATAAAAAAATCATGATAGCATTTGTACTATTTACGCTGTTAACTGCTGGTATAT
>JBFYMH010000128.1:0-14870 GCA_041305005.1 Thermoplasmatales archaeon
TGAACATATCTTTAACCAAGGAAGAAAACGCGCTAATCAAAAAACTCGCGAAAGAAGAAGAAAGACCATATAGCAGACAAATAATTTACATGACGAATTTCTACATAAAAAACAATAAATCGCGAGAAAAATGAGGGGAAATAAATGAAATTTGTATGTAATTTATGTGGTAAAGTTTTTCAGGCAGATGACATAACCATTCATTATACGGCAGGTGCCAATGGATCAGAAACTGTTGCTATTTGTAAATTGTGCTTAGATGAGTACTTGGAGAAAACAAAGGTAGATGCTGATAGAGACGAAGATGAAACTGAAAGAGGGAAAATGAAAAGAAAATGGTAGGGCAAATCTTTACGACCATTTTCGAATCATCATAAGCACTGATTTAATTTCAACTCCACTAAGCAAAGAGTAACTCAAGAAAAACAGGTAAATACATCATCAAAGCAATTACAATACATAACTATTTAAGATAAGTAGTTGCTATGCCTATTATAAAGAACAAGGGATGAGAGTTTCATATTTTCGTTTTTTGCGAACATTTTGAGATTTTTGTTTTAATTCTTTTATGTAATCTAGACGCTGTTGTCTTAGTAGGTGAAATAAATATGGTGAAATGTGAAGAATGTAGGAAGAATTTGGGTATTTTACAAGGGTATCGCCACCCTGCATTAGGAACAAGGTTTATGGTATGTGGAAATTGTTTTGATAAAATATATGATGATATGGAGAGATGGAGTAGGTTTTGTCTTTCAGATTCATTCAACGCAAAATCATCAAAGGGCGAAATCCAAGAGGCATGGAATAAAAATATATCAAAAGACTTGCCTTTACAAAAATGGTTTAACGCTCTTTGGATTAAAATAGAATCACAGGCGCTTGTAGAATAAGATATAAAATTCCTTGGAAGTTTTACACTGATTTCATTTCAGCCTGAAAAAACGTACAAAAAACATAGTTTTTTAGCTTTTTTTAGGGTTGGACTTGAAATGTCAACTGCATCCGTCCCGGCTTGTGTCCATTGTAATAAAAAGTTTTATCTCAGATGATTTTCCCATTTTTTCAAAAACTGTTTTGCCTTCGTCTTAGTAGTAGAACTTGAGCTATCAATCTGTCTCATGACAAACTCAACTATCCTGTCTTTATCTTCTGCTTCCCCAAAATATATGTCGAAGGCATCTATAGCGTATCCTATAACGAGATCCACTCGTTCTTTAACAGGATAGGTTTTATCCATATTGAGCAACAGTTCAGTTATTCTGCCGCGCAGCTGAGGTTTCGCTTTAGCGATTTTACCAGCATTTAATGCAGCATGACCTGCATTCATAACACTGGTACTGTTTAATAAATCAAAATATTTATCAGATATCTTCTCAAACTTGTTTTGTGAATCAAAACTCACTAGACTGGCGATAAGATACATGCCTACCTGTTTATGATAAGCGTTATCGCTTTCAAGTAAACCTGAGAAAAAATCCCACTTAGGATATAAAACCCCTGGTTTTTCCTCACAGATGAAAAGCAGAGTCTTAAAACTGTTATATCTAACATCCTCGTGTTTTGAGAGAGCCTCATCGAGTAGTTTAGCAAGCCTTTTTTCATCCTGAATCGCTTGTTTGCCTACGCTCTCTATACTAACCTTGTTTTCATTTTTAGATAGTTCCATCGAGAGATGAGAATAAAAAACCGGGTTATATACTTAATGCAATACCCGTATAAATCCTAAAAAAACTTATTACGGGGATAACCTATAGGTGTAACCTAAGATGATGGATAAAATTGCAACAAAGATAATAGCAAAATATCTGGAAAAAGGCAATATGAGTAGATGTCTGAGGGACATATTACCATTATCTAATTTAACACTAGAGCAAAGGGACAATGTAGCTGAGATAGTCCACGATGTGGTAAGATGGAAAAAACTATATGACAATATAATACGAGAAAGAGGCATTAATAAAATCCCAGAAACCTATGTACAGCTAGCTATTGTAAAAGCACACATGGGAGCAAAAGATATTCCTTTTGATTACAAATATTCATGCTCTGAATACCTAGCCAAAATTCTAAAAAAACGTGAGGCTTTAGCAAAATACCTAAACGAGAGACCACCGACAACACTATGTGTAAATCTTAACAAGAGTAGCCCGGTAGAGGTCATAGATTTACTGAGAAAAGAAAAACTACCGGCAGAACAATCACAACTAGAAACAGCTGTTCTAACAACATCAAACGGTAGATACTCATCCGCGATTAAGAACAGATACGCCCATGTACAAGATGAAAGCAGCCAACTCATATCACACCTAGCAGTAAACCTAGGTGATAGCATCCTTGATTTCTGTGCTGGTAACGGCGGTAAATCACTTACAATAGCATCGATAACAAAAAACAAGAAAACCTTGCACTCATATGACATAAATCCTAAGAAAAGAGAAACAATCAAACAGAGAGGCCTTGAATACAATGCAAACCTCGTAGTTGAAGAGGAACCCCCTAAAAAAAAGTTTGATGTAATAATTGTTGATGCACCATGTACAGGCGTTGGTGCCGCACGTAGAAACCCAGAAGCAAAATACGTAGAGGGACCAGGCAATTTCCCACAAATTCAACTTGATATACTAAAAGATGCTGCAAAAACAGTGAACAAAGAGGGCATCATCCTATATTCGGTTTGCACTATAACACCAGAAGAAACAAAAGACGTTGTAGAAAATTTTACAAAACAAAACCAGTTTAAAATTATTGGATTAAACAACAACTCTTATTCAAAACTTCTAATGAAAAACAAATACGGGGCTTTCACGAACGTGCCAGGCGGCGATCTGTTTTTTATATCAATACTACAAAAATAAAATTTTTGTATAACCATTATAAACCCTTTAACTTTATATGTATAATAACTATTTCAGGTAAAAATCAAAAAGTTTGTAGGTGAGTAATATGGGAGAGGCTGAAAAAATACAGAAAAACGCTTTTTATGTCTCTTTATCAAAAGACGGTGTTACAACAAAAGTTGAGAGCGACAACGTTACCGAGATAGTAAAACTCCTAAAAGAAGATGCTCTTGAGTGGATGGATTTCACCGTGGAAAATATAAATGAGGATAGTTATTTTATAGCTTCTCATCTGAAATTCAGCCTTCAACTTATCGCAAGTGTACTATCAAGTCAACATTCTGCTTATGAAGATTTAGACACTGAGTTAGGAATAATGGTGCCTGCTTTGCGCGTTGACAAATTCGATGTGGACGTCTATCCTCTTCTTATTCTTATTAGAAAAAATCTCGTTGTTACTATTCATCCAAAAGAAGTTATGCGTCTGCAAAAAATTTACAGATATGCCGATATCTTCATGAAAAAAATCCGACAGGATCTACCATGGAACGACAAACTAACGATTTTATTGACAAGGATATTGGATGAAAATAATGAAAAGAACTTCAATGGACTGAGAAAGATAGAAGAAGAAGGAGACGAACTAGGCAAATACATGGTGGATATCAAGGCACCACGAGCCAAAATAGGTGAAGATATCTACCTCATGAAACATGCGCTTATAACATACTTAAACACACTTTGGGCATCAGGGGATGTAATTAATTCACTGCGTCATGGTGACGCTGAGATTATAACCGACAACACAAAACTGTTGCAAAGAATTGGAATGCTTGGTGATGACATAAATAGACAGATTGCGCTAGGCGAACACTTGAGCGAGGTTCTTGCATCTGGTCTTGAGGTTTTACAAACTATATACAACAACCAACTACAGCTACTTAACAATCGCCTTGCATTTGTTGCAACCTGGCTTGCTATACTTGCAACTGCTGTTATGGTACCAAATACTGTTGCAACCGTATTTGGTATAGCTAGTATAGGCGAACATATGGATCCGATGTGGGCTTACTTTTGGATTATCGTATCAACAATCATGGCAACAGTTGTGATGTACCTTATACTAAGACAAAAAAAGTGGTTACCACCTAAGATAGACTGATAAAACAAATTTCACTCCCAATTTTTCTCTTTTTTAATATTTTAAAAATCAAAATACTTTTCACAATGTAAAACTATTTCAACAGGTTTTTGAGATACTATTATGATGATCAACCGACAAAATATCCGCATAGCGACCCACGAAGATATAGAACGCATTGTTGAAATCGAAAAAAAATGTTTCAAAAATCATCTTTGTTATTCTAAAAAACAACTACAATATCTTATAAAAAAAGCAAATAGCACATGTCTTGTTGAGACAAAGAATCAGATTCTCCGTGGATTCGTCATAATACTATATAGGCGAGGTACAAAAGTAGCGGGTGTAGAAACAGTTGATGTTGACCCTGTTTTCCAAAAACAAAACATTGGTATAAAACTACTTGAAGCTGCTGAAGAAGACATGAAAAAACATGGTATTAAAAAAGCGCGACTCGAAGTTTCAACCAAAAACGTCTCTGCGATCAAGTTGTATGAAAAAACCGGTTTCAAAAAAGTAGAGACTCTTAAAAATTATTACATCTTCGAACATGATGGCTCGAGGGACGTATTCCGGATGTTAAAAGAATTAACTTGAGATTCAACCTCATCTTTGTCTATGTTTATCCATTTTTCACCCTGGATTTTACAGTAACCAGTAGCATATTGTTCAATTATTTTCATCAACCCCTCTCTGAATTGCGGTGGTATCAAACTTATATCACAAATCTCAGGGTGTATGTGTATCTTTTCTACATGATCTATACATTTTATATCTGGGGCTATTTTTTTATCATTTAATAAAAAGAACGATAGATTTTTTTCATCATCATCAAGTCGCAGAGAATTAGGATCGACTCTCTTTGGAAAAGCCTTTATGTCCTCTTCTTTGTAGCCCATTATCCTTGGGTCACTCTTATTCGCAAGTAAAAACAACAGAACCCCTAAACATTTGGAACAAGTACCGCATGGTACTATCTCCCCGTTTTCTATGTGACAGGAATGACATGAGCGCTGATATTTTGCAAAATCAGGATAACGTCTAGTAAGTATCCTCTCTTCAATAAGTCCTGAGATTCCTCTTAGTGCAGACCACTGGTCTATCCCAGGGATCCTCTGTTTGTACCATTTGTGCATCCTTATATCAAACATCTGTTCCTGATCATATATACCATAATAGTGCGTTATACCAAGATAAGATGGTCTCTGTCGAAGGTCATCAAATTCATTGCCCATGAGGAGATTACCGATTTTCCGGTCAACAAAAATCGGTAAAAGAATGAATATGTAAAACGGGAAAACACACAGCCTGGCAGGATATGTATCTGCCCTTACTAACCTATAATCTTTTCTAATAAATTTTAGGTTATCAACCATAAAATTGTAGAATCTATCTATGTTAGCCCATACGCGGCAGGTGTTTGGGTTTGTACGTCTTTGATAGTTAAATGCTGGTATTGCGGTTCTCCAGTGTCCTCCACTCTCATTAACATAAAGTGGATGCACATCAACCCCTAGTTCTTTCAATAAAGCGTATGTCAAGAGACTTTCTTTCCCACCACTTGATAGTACCCCACAACTATTTGGATTCATGCCTACGCCGATGGGAAAATCATTTATGACTTCTTTTGGTTCTATAATTGCCCTGGGTTTTGCATCCTGAGATTTTATCTTTTTTTCATCTGGGATGAACTCCGGTAAAATAAAATCTGCTCGACGTCGCAAGAGATTATTAACAATAATATCCCCGCTAAAAACAACATTCAAATCATTTAACAGGCTTAGATCTGATTTGCTTAATGGGAAATCCAACAAAAGTTTTTCTGAAAAAAGACTGTAATTGAGAAGTGGCATGCAAAAAGCCATTCTCAACAAAGGAAGATGCTTTTCATTTATACTTTTATCATAACGAACCATAATAGAAAACTTGTTTTTCTCACCAGTGATTTTATTTAACGTTACATCTGCTCTAACAGATCTACCAATCAACTTTGGTTCAGATAAATCAATCGAAGAGAAACACAAGAATTTGTCCATCTCACTTGTCATGTTTCTCCTCCAAAGCATCAACAATATCCTCTACACCATCAAAAATTGGGTCAGCGACTGGAACATGAAGTTCTTTGTTGAATTTTTCCTTTGTTGACTGTATCTCTGCGTTATTCATGTTTTCATGATTTATCCCAACGCCAAGTAACGATTTCTCTGTTACAAGCTCCGCTATTTTAACCACTCTTTTAGGATCAGGCATAGGATAACCAGGAAAACCATCTAAATGCGGACGTTTAGGCGCATCCATAAGCAAAAACCCATCTACTTTTCCAGCAGCCAAAATTTCAAAGCCACCCGGGAAAAACGGATGAACCAGACTCCCTTGCCCTTCGATAATCATGAAATCAGGACGTTCATCACGCCAGGAATCAATTATTGCTCCTTCTATCCCACCTGAAATAAAATCATTTATCATCGCATCTATAATAATGCCATGCTGCCATCCTTGTAACCAACCGGTTTGACCAGTGTAAATCATGTCTGCTTTGTATCCACGCTTTTTAAGTCCCTCAACAAGTAATACCGCGAACGTTCTTTTTCCAATCGCAGAATCAGTTCCAAGAACAGCGACACGAAAAGATTTGACGTTTTTTATCTCACCTGTATAGAAACGTCGATAATCATAGAAAATTTTGCGCACATCAGTAATCGTACAACTATTTTTTTTCGCTAATTTAGAAAAAACCGGATCATCAGAAATAAATTGATGCAAACCAGAAACAACATCCAGACCTTTTAAAAGCGCCCACTCAACCGCCGTTTCATAACCTTTAGGCAGAACACCACCCTCGGACACCGCGCCAACAATAAACGTATCTGGTTTAGTAGAAGAAAACGCTTCGTCTAGATCATTGATTATAGGTATCCCGCGCTTTATACCATCTAATACCTCTCCAGCATCACTCTCTGGCGAAGTAGAATCAACAACACAAACAATATCATACTTTTTGCTAAATCGCACAAGACCATGTGCGGTCTTACCATCAGCACAACCATAAAGACGATCAGCATATACAAGAGCCTGATTCTTAGACATAATCTACGATTAATCCCCCATTTGAAATGCGTGAGTTATCTAAATTTCCTGCCAGTGAGAACTAAAACATAATCACTACTTAACTTTCTATGTTCCTTGAATTTTATTAAAGCCTCAATCGCGCTGGTGGACGCAGGAAGAACACTTAACCCCTCGTAGTCCTTGAGTAACGTATGAAACTGTAACATACAAGAATCACTCGCATAATCAGCCCAACCATTAGTATCATATATCGCCTTTAACGCCTCGTCACCATCATACGAATGATAACTAACTAGCGGCTCGTTAACCGAGGTTTCTTTGAGCTCATTTGGATGAAGATCTACAACCTTTGAATCACCGCTTTTGAAACTATTAACAATCGGGTTACCACCATTTGTAGACGCTCCAACTAAATAAGGCATGCCATCTGTTAAACCACGATCTAGAAGATCCTTAAAACCATGATAGATGCCAAGTAAAGTAGTTCCATTTCCGACAGGCACAGAAACAGCTGTTGGCACACGACCAAGCTGATTAAAAATCTCATAAGCGATAGGCATGTAACCACGCCACCCCTCACTTTCACTGCCTGGGTTCGCATCATACAAGTTTTCTTTCTTAGCAACCCTTCTACTTTCCTCTACAGCATCCTCGTATTTTCCATCAACAGTAATTATCTCAGCACCAAGACTATTAAGTTCAATTTTTCTTTTAGGCGTAATAAAATAATTTTCAGGAATCAAAATCTTGGTTCTCAAACCAGCCAATTTTGCAAAATGCGCGAGCGAGACGCCGTAGTTACCACAAGTACCAATTGTAACACCATCATATCGGTCTTTCAAACTTTTGTTAATATGATAAACAGAAATTCTATCTTTTTGAGTACCAGTTGGATTTACTCCCTCAAACTTTATATGAATTCTACCAAAACCAATAACATTCTCAATGTTTCTCGCCCTTGTAAATAAAGTGTTTCCAACACTCTCAAAATTAAAAAACGGTGGCCCCTCATGTTGCTTATGGAAGTTCATCAACTTCCCATCAACTCCCAATCTCCTCAAACATCATCATAACTTTTTTTATCAACTCGTGACATAGATGATATCAATAAAGATGTATTAAAATTTTGTGAAGGAAATGCACAAAATTTTCATTTTAAAAACAAGAAAACAAATTTTTTTTCAACAATTTCATTTTTCAAAATCATTTTTGATAAACAAAAATAAAAGATTTTTTTTCATCGCCGTCATCCCAAAAATTATTGTCGTTGCTATCATAATAAACAAAAACATTGTCGATATAAACAGCTTTATTTGTAAGAATGTATAGTGATGATAATGCTAAAGATTTGTTTACATTTTCGATCTCATTTTTAAAATAATTTTTAACATCATCCATATCAACTTTTTTAATTGGATCGGAAATATTGCCAGAGTTTCCAAAATTTTCTTTCAAATAATCATGCAAACCAACTCCGCCAAACCACGATGAATACTTTTTTTGAGGCCATGGTTTAACCAAAAATCGTTCTTTAAAAGAAATATCATTACCAACTTTTCCTTTAGCTGATACGACAATATACTCAGATGAAATACTTACATTGTAGTTGTATTCTTTGTCAGGAAAATTAAAAATTGTTGTTTCCTCAAAAAATTTTGCTTCTGCTCCTTCAACCAACGTAGAAAAACCATTGGCAATATTTTTCAATTCCGCATCTTTTTGCCAATCATTAAAAAATATCAGCGAAAAAACTGCCACCAGAAGTATGCCGGTCGCAATTATTAAACCGATTTGCGAGAGCGTTAAACCCATTATGCCTTTTTCGTCATTGATAAATTTTGACATATGTTTTTCCATCAACTTCTTTTACTAACTCAAGTTTAAAATCATATGTGCCTGGGTAGAAAACAGCCACCTGGTCAGTATTTTTGCTCGAAAATCTCGCGTTTGAATGAGATATTGAAATTTTTCCGTTGTTCATAACAAAGAAATAATTATTACTTGTATTTTCATTCAATGTAAAATCATTTATTTCATTTGTTTTGTTTTTTGGTAGACCACCAAACATAGCAAACTTCATAGAGGATGGGAATTCGCTATGAATTGTTATCATCGTTCCTTCATCAGCATATTCGAACATGTTTTCCGCTTCGGAAACAATTTTATTTATCTCTTGTTGTGTTTTATGGAATTGTGAATCCAAAGAAACGTTGTATATAGCTATTAATAGAATGGCGATGATTGTAGCAGCTACGGCAATAGCTACCATGATGTAGATGGGTAGACCCATCACTGCTTCTTTGCTTCTCATGTTTAAATTTATCATATTTTACATCTTACAATCATTATAAAAATATGTAAATATTTAAATAAGTATCTATCAATAGATGATTTAGTTATGAAACACCTGCGTCCCGTATGTCGGAATAATTTCAGGTTTTTTATCAAAAACGAAAAAGCGGTTCTTGGTTTACCTATGAGGCTTACTGTCTCGCTCGTAATAGGGGCAGTTGCATTAGTTGCAATATTGTCATTTATTCTGAATCCGTGTTTATTTCCGAACAAGATGATTATTTCAATAAAACCAATGGTAAACATTATATCTGATAGCGACCCAGTTAATCTTACAATAACAGTATTTGTTAATGAAACAGATGAGTATCCTATAGTTAATGCGAATGTGATAATCAAGGGCTTAGGTGGTATAGGATATGGCGTTACAGATCAGAACGGTAAAACCATTATTCAAATAACAGTTAAACTTGAAAACGGTGTAAACGAAGATTACCTTGATGTATCAATC
This sequence comes from Thermoplasmatales archaeon, assembly GCA_041305005.1. Taxonomy (GTDB): domain Archaea; phylum Thermoplasmatota; class E2; order DHVEG-1; family DHVEG-1; genus JARYMC01. The sequence goes on from JBFYMH010000128.1 coordinate 9,851, forward strand.
AAAGCACCATGCCATGAAACTTTTTCGCAGCAAGACATGATAAAGATTGTAAAACAATGAACTTTTAGGAACTGTCCTTGATTTTACTTACTTTTCTAAAAGGTTTAGAAGTCGATGTCCATATGTTAAATGTCTTAAGTAATGTGGATGCTATTAACACAAATCCCACAAGCAATAGGAATACTGGGGAGATAACTATTTCTTTGTAGCCTAGAGCAACCATTATCGCTATTATAAAAGCAATTATGCCTCCAATAAAACCAGTAATCTCTATTGGTATCTCCATCTTGCCAAGTTTCATAAAAGGCGGTTCTCTTCGCTCAATTTTTTCTAATCTTAGATTTATATCTTCCAAAATCTTTGAAGTATAAATTTGTTTGCTCTTGATATTGTCATTGATTTTATTCAAGAGAGGCTCGAGTTCATCGATTTTTCCTTTCAACGCGCCTACCTCGTCTTGTAGTGAGGTTATCTCTTCTTGCATAATTGAGAATTCATTATCTAGTATCTGCGATGCCTCTTCAATGGTTTTTTTATTCTTTTCATCTTTTAAAACAGTAAAAATCCTGCCTATAGGTTCTTCCAATGTATCGTATAATATTTTTTTATCTGAATCATCTGTTTTTCTGGATATTCTTTTTTCCACAGCAGAAAGACGGGAGCTTACACTGTTCGTTGTTTGTTCTATTTTTCTAAGCCAATTTCTAAATGATTGTATGTTCTCTTCTGATGTGTAGTTATCCTTATCGATATTTTTCTTGCTAACCCTGGTTTTATTTTTGTTTACCAACATAAATTATTCTCCCCCTTCGCTATTTTATATTCAAATAACTATAACTAAGTCATATAGCAAATCTAATTTATTTTTTACAACTCGATATTCAGTAATTGTAACTAATTTTATGAGGGTCTATACAATAATACCGCTGCGTCGTCCTGAAAATCTTCGAAGCCAGATGCCTTAACTGTCATCTTCATGTACGCTTCGTTGATTCCGACATTGAGGTTCGCGCCTGTGACTGTTATAGTAGCTTGACCTTGAGCGTTTGTTTTTCCTTCAGCAACTACTCCGCCTCCAGAAAATCTTACTGTGGCGTCTACTACAGGATCGCGGCGGTCGTCGTTGGTTGTAACAGAAACTGTGACATCGAAACTACCAAAACTTACTGTGCCATCTGCTTGTATTACGCCCGTTGGAGTCCCACTAACTTGTGCGTTCATAGTTTTTGTCCCTTTGGGGATCATGTATATTACTGCTGCGATGACAGCTACTGCTACTATCATCACAATAATCAGATACATGGGTAGGCCTAGAACGTCACCTTCCTCATTTCTAACAAAAATTTTTTTTCTCATTATTTTATGCCTCCTCCATGAAAAGAGAATAGAATTAACCAATATATAAAAATTTTGTTCTATATTAGTAAATTTATTTAAAAAATTAAATTTTTTATGATCTAATTAATTTTTCCCTCTAGTGCAAAAACAGCATGCGTTGTTGTGCATATCAAAACAACCTCTACAAACCAGTCTGCCACATAGCCCACAGGTAAACATAGCATCTGGTTTGCCGCATATGCTGCATAACCCCATCAGATCCATAAATTATTTCTCCCCTATTGAAACTAATTTTTTCTTTAAATCATCTAAATGAATATCTGTCAGAACCAACGGAATTTTTTCACGCTCAGCCAGCTTTATTGCAAGTGGATCAACAGAACCTGGTTTATGATAAACTACAACCGTGGGTTTAACAGGATGAACACGAACAGCAATCATGGGACTACGACCATATCTTATATTTGTAAATATCAACGCTCTGTCAGTACTCCAACCATAAAGACGTGCGTAATCAGCAGAATCCATAGTTTCTATAATTTTAACACTATCAATCAAAGTAAAACCTTTAACGTTGTTCTCCAAACCAACAGTTTTAGGTGTCAAAATCTTCCCATCAATGTTTTTAATAAAGTCATCAGCAGGTATAGAATAAGGATATTCCATCATCTCAATTACACCTTCACTAGTTTCAATCAAGGAGATGTAGTGATGTAAAATTTTACCACCTCTTTTTTTGTCAATTTCAATAAGACCCTCTATGATTTTCCTGATAGTTTGTATGCCAGGCGATTTTCTTCTGCCTGATTCGTAATCGCTTATAACACTGGGCGATAAATCTAAAAGATTCGCTAGCTCAGTCTGGGATATATCAAAAATATTACGCCATTTGCGTATGGTCTGCCCAGGCTTTGGGCTAAGGGTTATTTCACCTGCGATTTTTTCAGATAAAGCATTTTTTATATCCATACTTCTATTTCACCGACTTAAACTTGTAACCATAATAGATTGCGCCTACTGACCCATCTTCTTGTATCTTCCTAAATGTTGACTGGACTTTCATACCAATTTTAACATCTTTATTATCGCAGTCAACGATCTGAGCAGTAATTTTAGGTCCTTCATCAAGCTTAATAATCGCTATAGGGTAGGGTGACTGTCCTTCAAACTGTTCAGGAGCATCATATATTATTGTATAAGTTACAACTTCGCCTTTTCCACTGAGTTTAATGGTTTTCATTTTATCCATACTTTTACGTCTACAATATGGACAGGACTCACGTGGTGGGAAATAAACTTTTTTACAGACACCACATTGATTTGCAATTAGATTGTATCTCTGGGGTATCTCCCTCCAGAACCTTGGTACAGCTGCATCCGTCATTTTTTCATCGCCTCCAAAATATGAACAACACAAGAAGCCCCGCCACCACCGATGTTATGTGCCAGGCCAATCCTTGCGTCTTTAACCTGTCTTTTATCAGCCCCATTCCTAAGCTGGAAAACAATCTCAGCTATCTGAGCGACACCTGTCGCACCAACTGGATGACCCTTAGCTTTCAGACCACCGCTAGTATTAACAGGAATTTGTCCATCAAGAGTTGTTATCTTGTTTTCTATAGCTTTGCCGCCGTCACCTTTTTTAACAAAACCCAGGTCCTCAACAGCTAGTATCTCTGCTATGGTGAAACAGTCATGTACTTCAGCTACATCTACGTCTTTTGGTTGTATGCCAGCTTGTTTGTAAGCAGCTTTTGCAGCATAAACCGTTGCCTCGAATGTACAGAGACTATCACGCCCATGGAGCGGGAGCATGTCAGATGCCTGACCTGAACCGATGATTTTCACAGGTTTATCAGTATACTTTTTTACTTTATCCATGGAACATAATACAACAGCTGCGGCGCCGTCACTAAGAGGCGAGCAATCAAACATACCTAAAGGAGAGGCCACCATTGGCGCATTTAACACACTCTTTAGTTCTATAGGTCTCTTAAACTGCGCATATGGGTTTAAAGCACCGTTCGCATGATTCTTAACAGCAACTTGGGCAAGTTGTTCCCTTGTGGTACCATACTCATGCATATGTCTATTCGCTATCATGGCATATATACCAGCGTATGTTGCACCAAAAAATGTTTCCCATTCTTGATCCATTGATGTTGCAAGGATATCAGATGCAGCGTTACCAGTGACATCTGTCATCTTTTCTATACCGCCAACTACAACTATGTCATTAATACCAGATGCAACTGAAAGGTAACCTTGTCTAAAAGCTAAGCCGCCAGAGGCACATGCGCTCTCAACCCTGATGGCCGGTATGTGCATATGTGAGAAACCAGCCTGGTCAGCAACAAGCGCCCCGACGTGCTCTTGGCCTATGAATCGCCCTGCGCTCATAGATCCGACATATAATGCATCAATTTCTCTTGCGCCTATGCCTGAATCAAATATGGCTTTTGAACCTGCCTCTGCGATTAATTGTCTGAATGATTTATCCCAGAGTTCACCAAATTCTGTTAGACCAACACCTATTACTGCTACTTCTCTCATTTTTTGTCACTCCCAATACAAAAGATCCCTAAATTTTGCATAAGTCGCATAATCTATGTATTCTTTATCTTGAATAAGCTGTGATACTAATGGTGCTTTCTCTCGATTCATTTTATCTATTTTTTCTGTGACTGTTATGTCAAATGAGTCGCTGCCAGCGCCAGAACCATAGCTTGTAACCATGATGCGGTCACCGGGTTTTGCTATGTCTAAAACAGATGCAAGACCAAGCATGGATGCGCCAGAATAAGTGTTTCCTATAAACGGGCATAAAAGACCTTGTTTTACCTGCTCAGGAGAAAAACCTAGCATTTTTGCAACCCTAACAGGGAATTTACCATTAGGTTGATGGAAAATAGCATAATTGTAATCCTCTGGTTTTGTGCCTACATGGTTCATAAGGTTTTTTGTGCAGCTCACGATATGTTTGAAATAGGCTGGTTCACCAGTGAAACGTCCACCATGTGATGGGTACTTCCGTCCTTCTCTACGCCAAAAATCAGGCGTATCAGTTGTAAAAGAACAGGTATAGTTGATTGATGCGATCACGTTTTTATTACCAATAATAAATGCTGCGCCACCTGCGCTAGCTGCGTACTCTAACGCATCACCGGGGGCCGCCTGTGAAGTATCAGATCCTATAGCCATACCATATTTTGCCATATCTGCCTTTACCAATGCCATACATGATTGAATGGCAGCAGTGCCAGCTTTACATGCAAACTCATAGTCAGCGACTTTTAGATCAGGTGTAGCTCCGATTGCCTCACCAACAATCGTCCCTGTGGGTTTAACTGCATACGGATGAGATTCACTACCAACGTATATTGCGTCGATGTCTTGTGGATCAATATCGCACCTGGCAAGAGCGGCTCTGGCTGCTTCGACGCTTATCGTAGCAACATCCTGGTCAATTGATGGAACCGATTTCTCGTTTATACCTAAGCCGTTTATTATGGTGTCCGGGTCTTTTCCCCATGCTCGTGCTATATCAGAAGATTTAATCCTATATCTTGGTACATGTGCTCCGTAGCTTACTATGCCGATAACATTGTTCTTTGCCATGTCGAAGCAAAAACACAGAAAAGTATATAAAATTGCCGATTATTTTTTCGTTTATTAACGATAT
>JBFYMH010000129.1:0-9075 GCA_041305005.1 Thermoplasmatales archaeon
ATTCCGACTTGGATTTACATAGTTATTATCATTCTCATAGTATTGTTAATAGTAGTATTAGCTATGAAAACTAAAAAGCAAAAATCAACAACAAAAAAAGAAAACATAGGTGCATCTGAGGAACTTTTAGACACTAAAAAATCACTATTAATGGAAACACTAAAAGATATCGAGAAACGACACAGAGCAAAGGAAATATCTGATGACACCTATCACAAACTTAGAGAGCAATACAAACAACAAGCAGTGGAAACTATGAAAAAACTAGAGGATATGAACTCAAAAATCAAATAGACTATGCTGTTTGTCATCTCTCTCGTCTTCTACAGATACTATGACTTCCTCAAGAGATTTTACCTTAGCTATAGTCTCAGATGATTGCAATATATCCTTAAGTTTATGTGTATATTTTTTACCAAGCAGATATTCTATCTCATTCTCGGCTAAATCAAGTTTTTGTTTCATTTTAATAGCAAAATCAGTATCATTTCTGAACATGTGCACAAAATATGTTGAAAGAAAATCCTTGCTTTTGTTGCTAGAACTGTGGCATGTTTTACTTATCTTTTTAGAAATAGAGTCCCTGATTTCTCTTTTAGGTTTGCTGTCTTTTATTTCTCTAAGCCACAGTGGAAAATTATATCTCTCGTTATAATACTCATGTGTTTTCGCCAGGGCTACACCACCGTTCATTATATCACATGCATAAGACCATAAACTATAGTTTTGTTTTCTACGTGTTCTGCCCAGAAAAATATCTGCTTTCGACAGCGCCTCGTAACCTTTTGCCATATCGTTGAAGTCTTTGTACTCAACAGGTAGGTTTTCGTTTATCCATAGTATAACATTTTCAGGGTCTGCATCCAGGTTTGAAATACAATCTTTGATTCCTTTTATGTTCTTGGTTTTGAATATTTCCCTTAGCGCATCAAATATTATTTTCTCCCTATCTCGATATCCTAGCACACTCAATGCTTGGATATCGACTTGTTTTTTATCCAAAGAAATAGATTGAAGATCATTTATCGCTGATCTAACATCTCCTTTTGATCTGTCCGCTATAGTCTGCAAAACCTTCAAATCAACGGATATATCTTCTGCTGTAGAGATTTTTCTCAACAAATTAAAAATTGCTGAGGGCGGAGGATCATAAAATTTTACTAGCTCGCAAATATTTTTTAAACTCTCACCACCACCCTTTACAAGGTTGTAATAATCGTTAACGATGAGGATCATGGGTTGACTAGTTACTTTTATTGTATCAATAATCGCTTTTTTACCACCTTTATCACTATAATCACCCTCGGTTTTTGTGCTCTCTATTTTTTCGTATAGATTATCCGCCTCATCTAAGACAATGAGTTTTCTGCCACCGTTTTTTGATGATATAAAATGACCGTGATCATCGAACGTTTCATTTACAGCACCATGTGTTGCTACTCGCTTAATGTTAGAAGCGTTTCTAGCATCTGATGCGTTTAGTTCTATTAACGCCCATTTGTAGTCATTGGCTAAAGCAATTGCGCTGCTTGTTTTCCCAGTACCAGGTTTACCAGATAGAATAACAGCACGCTTTTTAGGTGCTCCATTATCCCAGGATTTAGCCCATTTTCTAAGTTCTACAATAGCGCGCTCATTACCAATTACTTCATCCAAAAATTTTGGTCTATATTTTTCTGTCCAGTCCTCCATACAGTCAAATATAAACAGCCAGTAATATTTTAATATATCTAAAGATGACATAACCTTTTTATCAAACTGTTTCATTTCCCTTCTCAATGCGGGGATGGCCCAGCCCGGCACGGCGAAGGATTGCTAATCCTTTGGTCTTACGACCTCGGGAGTTCGAATCTCCCTCCCCGCGTAAATATTTGTCACGGTTACGATTAGCACGGTAATTAAAACAGAGGAAAGATCAGATTGATTTTTACGTCCGAGGGTTCAAATCCCTTCCCCTGCACTATTTATCAAATTAAGTCAGGGTTATTCTACCATTACTTTTTCTATATTTTTAAATTCTTTCAAATCAAGTTTTAGTCCTTCAGCAACACGACGACCGTACTCAGAATCAGCCTTATAGAAAATCTTCGTTTGGCGAATCTGAATTTCTTTATTTGCATTGCAAAGATGAGTCACAATATTGCCGATTAAATGGTCTTTATCCTTCGGGGTCATAACTTTCCTAAAGAGATTTCCTGCTTGCACAAAATCATCATTTGGATGAGTATACTTCTGACGTGCTGCTATTCCTGAAACATCAAATGGTGGCTCTGCTGCATCAATGATTGGCTCTGGACCACCAAAACTATTAGGATAATAGTTTGGTTTTCCGCCTTCATTACCATCGAAACGCATATGCCCGTCACGCTGATAGTTTTCCATGGTTATCGCTTTTGGTCTGTTCACTGGTAACAGATGATAATTTGGACCAAGGCGATACCGATGAGCATCATGATAGGCAAACAAACGTCCCTGTAACATCTTATCTGGTGATGCTGCAACACCTGGAACGAAATTACCTGGTGAAAACGCTGCTTGTTCTACCTCCGCAAAGTAATTCTCTGGATTGCGGTTCAGAACCATCCGTCCAATTTTTATTGGTAGATAATCACTGTGTGGCCATACTTTTGTTACATCGAAAGGATTAAAACGATATTTCTCTGCATCTTCTGGATTCATGATTTGTATTTCAAGAGTCCATGAGGGATAGTCTCCTCTTTTGATTGCATCATGTAGATCACGGGTTGCATGGTCAGGGTCTTTACCTTTGAGTATTTCTGCTTCGTCTCTGGTGAGATTTTGAATACCTTGGTCTGTTTTGAAGTGGTATTTCACCCAGTAATAGTCACCTTTGTCATTATACCATTTGTAAGTATGACTACTAAAGCCGTTCATATGACGATATGTTTTAGGGGTTCCTCTATCTGAGAAAAGAATTGTAACTTGATGAACTGATTCCGGTGTCAATGATAGGAAATCCCAGAACATGTTTGCATCCTTTGTGTTCGTCGCAGGATTTCGTTTTTGGGTATGGATAAAATCAGGGAATTTTATAGGGTCTCTAATAAAAAACACTGGAGTGTTATTACCAACAAGGTCATAGTTTCCATCTTCAGTATAAAACTTTACCGCAAAACCACGTGGGTCACGCTCCGCATCAGCAGAACCTTTTTCTCCTCCAACTGTGGAAAATCGGACAAAGACTTCGGTTTTTTTTCCTACTTTGGAGAGAAATTTCGCTTTTGTATATTTGGTTACATCTTTTGTGACTTCAAAGTATCCTCCGGCTCCAGCACCTTTTGCATGAACGATTCGTTCTGGGATACGCTCACGGTTAAAATGAGCAAGTTTCTCAATCAAATGAACATCCTGCATAAGAACAGGTCCATTGTCGCCCGCTGTGATACTATTTTGGTCATCTTCTACTGGTTTTCCAAAATTAGTTGTTAATGTTTTTTTATTTTTTACCATTTCAACTCCCCCTTAAATCTATAAAAAATAAGATATGAATATTATTTAAATATTTATTGTCGCAAGTTCAAATTTCTTCCATTCGACCATAAGCACGTTTCCAGCCTTTTGCGGTCTTTAAAAACTCTGCATAACCGTTTTTTCTTATGAACTCAATAGATTGTTTATATTTCTTGTATTTATACCCATTTTTACTATGGAAATCAAGCATAATCTTGCATGTAGTGTAATCTGAACAGTCCGCACAGGTTTCAAGGTTTTTTTCCTTAAAACAGCATACCTTCATTTTGCACTTCGCATCGTTAATATCTCTTTTCCCGGTATCATATCCTAATTTGCAACCCTTACAGTAATTCTCAATAAGAGGTGGACAAGTCTTACAATATGCACCGCAACAACCAATAAGCCTTATCTCTTTTGTAATATCATCTTCTTTTTTAACCATTTAAAAGGACTGATGTTTTCACAGATTAATAATATTTACTTATCTTATGTCATCAGGAGTAAAGGTTATTTTTTACCGGTAATCTTGGGTTCAAATCCCTTACCCTGCACTATCAATCTATAATGATTTTTACTAGCAAATTTGTGCTCCCTTCCTGACGGGAACCTTTATAATTGAACAACAACATTTATATATTGGATGAATAATATTATTGTTGATATAGATCCGGAGGAGGAGCGTTCATAAAATGAAAATAAAAATCTTAGCAACACTGATAATGCTATTAGTAGTATCTTCAACTATCCAATTAGCCTTGGCTGTAGGAACCTGTGGTACTCCAGATCCCCTAATTGGCAATTCATTAAAAACAGTTGAAGTAGAAAAGAAAATCAAGAGCACAAACAGCTGGGTTGACGAAATAGAAGCAAATATCGGTGATATACTCCGTTTCAGAATCAAGGTAACCTACCATGATACAGATGGAGACGGACCTGGTTATAAACTAAAAAACATTACCGTAGTCGATAGACTACCATTTGGTCTTGAATACATGGGTGATGCAATGCCACCTGAAGATGATGTATCAGAGGATGGGGAGAACATCACATGGGTTTTACCTGACATATTATATGATGACGATAACTGTTCCATAGAGTTTAATGTCAAAGTAGTCAATGCTGGAGAATTTTTCAACATGGCGAACGTCTCAGCAATAGAGAGTTGTTATGGGGCACAACGTTGGGGCGAAGATTCAGCAAAGGTATCTACCAATCAACATGATGATACGCCACCATCTTTAGAAATCACCAAACCCAAAAAGAAATGGTTATACAGAAATGACCAGGAAATAATACCATTATTTTTTGTGACTAGAATCATTGGCCCCCTAACTATCGAGGTTAATGCCGCAGATGAAAGTGGTATCGAAAAAGTTGAATTTATTATAAACGGTAAATTAGAAGGCAATGATACCAACGCACCATACAACTGGAATTGGGATCCAAAAATATTTCTCGTGGGTATAAAAAAGATAAAGGTCAAGGTGTATGATAAAGCAGGTAACGACAACAGCGTAGAACTGTTTATATTTAAAATGCCTAATCATCCTTTGATAGCCACAGGTGTTATCGTTGGTACGGGTTTATTATTAAAAAAACTTTTAGGTAAAACTCAAACCACCGAACCCACCCAAAAACCTGTAAATAATGCGCCAACAGCAGATGTAGGTGGAGCATATAACGGCACAGTAGGAAAACCAGTAAGTTTTGATGGATCTAATAGTAGTGATCCTGATGATGACATATTAAAATATGAGTGGGATTTTGGAGATGGCAGTACAGGAATAGGAGAAAAACCATTACATACCTATAACATAGATGGTGAGTTTACCGTAACCCTAACTGTCACAGATAGCGCTGGTGTTTCTAACACTGATACAACCACAGTCAAGATCACCAAATCCTCTAGTGGAGAAGGAGGTACTGGATCTGCTGAGGAGATGGCTAAGGAGGGTAACATCTTCTGGTATATCGTAGGAGGTTTAGGTTTAGCACTCTTAGTATCTTTAGTAGTTTTACTCGCACGGAGGAAATTCTATGTATAAAACAAGAATGCCACTAGGCATATCCTTTTTCTTAGTTTTCTTCCTTGCATTAGAAATATGCTATTTCTTCTTTGATGTTTTCACTTCAGAAGGAATCTTCGCACAAAATGGATACCTGTTAGCATCACTATCAACACCATTACTAGCATTCACAATGATTATATTAATAATAATCGCTGCTGCGCTCATAATAATCACCTATGGTTTTCTAAAAAGACGAGCATCAATCAGAATATACACCATGTTTTATTTAGTCTGGGCAGCATGTTGGCCAATATGGAACATCTACATCAACAACAACGTTATCGGCCATGGCATCCTCATCATTATCTATATGCTATTAATTGTTTATCTAACAACAGCATATGTAAAAAAATACTTCGCTGACGTATTCAGATATGGAGAATACACACTTTATAAAAGAGCCGTAACACTAAAAAGCGGGATGACTTTAACCATTTATTTCTTCAGTAAAAAAATACCAAAGAGTGGAACACCAACGTTACTCCCAGATGGTTATATGGTAGGAGTCAGCGAACAATCAAAAATGCCTTATCTAAAAAAACGCGATACCAAAAAAATCTTTAGCCCGAAAAAAATCTATATTACACCAAAAGAAATAAAAAGTAAGAAACTTGCAAACGTGACATATGTAGTAAGAAACCAACAACCTGGTCAGATTCGTAGTGACTGGGCTGTTCGAAGTCATGAGAAAATCTACAGCCATCATCGAACAAAGATAATCGCTATAAATAACGCGAGGAAAATCGCCCGATCTAGAGACTCAACAGTGATGGTACAAAATACAGATGGCACATTTAGCATAGGTTTCAAACCAAAACCAGCAAAACGATAAACTAAAGCTCCTTCTTCTCTTTTTTATTATCTTTTCTTATGTTGAGTGTATAAAGCATGTCGGGCGGATATCAGTGTTAATTATTCAGTTCCCACCTCATAAAAAATAGATAGAATCGTATCTAAAACACCGACACAGACATCTTTATTTAATATTATAGGAGAAACACTGAATTTTTTAAGAGATTACTCATTTCGTGTTCTAATTCTTTTTATGGTCGGTAGAATCATCCCAAGAAAACCTTCATTTATAAGATAATTAATATCGCTTGTTGACCAAGCAGATTCTGCAATGCAACCGAGATTACACGTTTTACACTTGTTATATTGGAAATACATTTTCTGTACGTGTTTTGACTTCCAAACGTCCGATAATCGTTGTTCCCGTAGGTTAATTTGATGGTCATGTAAGAAAAGACAAGGTGTCATTAAAAAACCTCTATGATCTATTTGTACACATTTCCAGGGATTACACGCATAGTCAAAATGACCTAATTGGTTGAAGTATCGTTTAGAATTACTAATAGGGTATACTGATTTATGATCCAAAACAACTTGTTTGAAATACTGTAGTTGCTGCTGTGTTGGAATAAATTCTTTTGCATTCACACCACCAATTGGATCTAGTAAATTAAACGTTATCGTATCCATGTGAAGTTCGTCAAAAACCATGTGAATGAGTTCATGGATTTCATTTGCATTTCTGTTACTTACAGTAACAACCGCACTTACTTCTGTTTCTGACTTTAACGCACTCAAACCATCCATGAGTACATGGATATTTTTTTTAATCTGCTCTAACCAATCTTTCCCTCTGATTTCAGTATATATCTCGGGGTGTATGGTATCGAGAGAAATTCCAATAAAATCGAAATTTTCCGCTATCTTTTCTACATGATCGTTATTGAATAAACTGAGATTGGTGACAACCATAGGAACGAGACCTTGCGATTTTGCATGAGACGCTAGTTCAAATAAATCAGGACGAAGAAAAGGTTCGCCGCCACTAAAAGTCAAGGTCACAGCACCTATGTTTGCTACATCAGTGATAATTCTTTTCCATTCATCAGTGGTTGGTTCGTTTTCTTTTTTATTTTCCCACATCCCACAATAATTACAACGAGAATTACATAAAGAAGTGATAGTAATGTAAGCAAAGGTCGGTCGTTTTACAGAAGGAGCAATATGATTATACGCATAATTTTTTATAAACTTCAGACCATGTGATTTTTTCATAGGTTTACCTTCGACGGGATTACGTGTTTTTCTCAGCGATATCTCCAATAATCGGAAGTTTAATTTTTTGCATCTGATACGCCTTTATCATTAGAATAAGCCATAAGATAACGACAAGGACCCAGAAAAGCCAGCTGATCCACCAGAGGAAATACCACCCATGATCGAAACGGAGTAACCCGAAGGCTCCACCAAAAATCCAAGCTAGAATAGTAAGAGGAAGAAACACTAAAATTGATTGGAGCGCATGAAACTGGATGAACTTGTTTTTATCGTCAATAAAATAAAAGATCAATCCCGTGATCCATACACCAAAGTAACAGAGCGCTGCCTCAAAATTTTCTTCCAAGCCTAATGATGTTTTTGTCATATTTTTTCCTTCTGTCCATTTTTCACTTATCTTTTATTTAATCGTTATCATTCATTGTATGTATCGTTTTTAAAGCGATATCATAATCCGATACTGTGGAATATACCCACGAGAAAATCTAGTCCGATAAGAGCGATAATAACAATAGCGATGAGTATGAGAACCCACACAGCAAATTTTAATACTCCCCACAAGAGAAACACAATTACAATGATCCCAAGGAGTACCGCCCAAAACGGAATTGCATAACCAAATACGTCCATCTATTTCACTTCTTCATCTACAAACGATTATTTTTATTTCTTTTTTTCTGAAACACCCTTTTTACAGCACCTCAATCTTGATTCGTATTGCCGCCAACAAATTCCCCCATTCTCTCCACTTCACCTTTTTTCTTATCATTTATAGGATATTATCCTTACCTAAATTTTATTATCCCCATTAGCACCATGACGATAATAGCCAATACTACCGCGCCTAACAGTCCAAATAGGAACCAGCCTATTACAAATGCTATTACTGAGCCTAAGCCCATAGCACCCCAATTTACTGTTACTGCCATTTTAATCGCCCTATGCTTTGGTTAACGTGAAAGACCCACCATTGGAATTTGTAAGTATCAACTGATTATCTGTAGGAAATCTATAATCAAAGGTGAAACCCCCTGATCCGCCGGCAGTGAAGGTTATTTTTTCACCTGCAACAGCCCCCGTATAGGTTCCGCTTAAGTCTCCCAATAGACCAGATATTGTTACCTGGCCGTCATTAGTGAAAATTAAAGTTAAGTCCCCACTGGAAGTCCAGGTTCCAACAAACTTACTTTTTTCATCAACACAACCGCTCAAGCTTACCGTTGCCAACATCACTAGCATAATTCCAAAAATGACAAATTGTTTTTGTTTCTTCATTTAAATACCTCTACTTATAGTGCTGTCCATCTCCCTATCTGTATATAGAAATGACTTAAAAACAATAAAAAAACATTATAAAAACAGTTCAAAACTAGTTGATATTGAGGAACGACATGTTAGTAAGAAAAGAAATCATGTATGCAACGATCAACGTTTTGAACTCTGGTTTCTTAAATAACACAGG
>JBFYMH010000130.1:0-9041 GCA_041305005.1 Thermoplasmatales archaeon
TATTTTTTGTTTTTATTTAATTTTTCTAGGAGCAATCTAAGTTGTTTTTCGTTTTCACGTAATGTTTGTTCAGCCATTTTCTGATCAGTTATGTTTTTTATTATTATTGTTACACCAAATTTTCCATCTTCAAATGTTGTTGGTACAATCCTGATTTTTAGAAAAGTGTTTTCCTCTTTTATTTTGAAACTTATGTCTTTGCTTGAGTGTGTTCCGTTGATGGCATCTCTTATTTCTGATGCGATTTCAAGATTACCATCAAATTTTTTTACAAATAGGTCTTCGATATTCTGGCCTATTAGATTTATTCTATCTATGTTCGTGAAGTCAATAAATGAGTCGTTTACCATTATTATTCTCATATCTTTGTCTACTATCATTATGTAATCTGAGGTGAGATCTAGCATAGTTGGTATTGGTACTCTGCGTGATGGGAAAAAAACTTTAGCTGGGCCGAATGTTATCATTTCTGCTATTCCCGATGTTCTCATTATGTCTAGGTATTTTGCCACTGAGTTTCTGTTGATTTTTATTTTTCTTGATATGTCAGTTACCGTCATTCCTTTTGGGTTTTCTTTCAGGATTTGTTGTATTTGTGCGATTTCTGTTTGGTAGTCATCCATTGTTTTCTGTATTGTTTGATGTCTATTTATGCATTTCTTTTTTGATTAGCATTTATGCAATGCATAAGAGAAAAAGTTTATATACTATTTAGTGTATATTGGTATTGCAATGCTTTAATGCATTGCATAGGAGTTTAGGGGAAAATGGATGGAACTCTCTCCCAATCATCATCGCATCATAAAAACTTCAGCTTCAAAAAAATACCTACCACCCCGTCCCGTTTTATATCAATCCTCCTAGGAAAACAAGAGGTGCCTCTAATCGCATCCCATCTCACATTTTTTAATATTTAATAAAAGAGGTGCCTCTTTCCAACCATAAATAAAAAATATAACAGAACATTACATTAAATATAGATAGATATATAATATTTGAAAATTATACTTGTAACTATGGGGTTTAAAAAATGACAAAATCAACTAGAAAATATCTGATCATTATAGCAAATATACTACTAGCTTCTTCTTTAATCTCACCTGTCACGTTCTCAATAGCTGAAGGAACAGCCGCAAATAGTTCAATATCTGGTATTAATCCTAAAATTGCTGAAGCAATTGAAATGGTAAATGAAACGCTATTGAGAGCGTATATGCAAGAATTAGTAGACATTGGACCTCGGTTAACAGGTACGTATGGCTGCGAAAAAGCAGCAGAATATATATATGGACAATTTGAGAACGCAGGATTGGAAACAAGATACCAGTACTGGCAGTCGTTTAACGATAGACGCCCCTTTAGATTTTTCAAAGATAAAAATGTTGAAGCAACACATTATGGCACTGATCAAAACTCAAAAGAGGTGCTTATCTTTAATGCACACTACGATACAGTAAAGGTTTCACCTGGTGCAAACGATGATGGCTCAGGCGTAGTGGCAGTTCTCGCTGCATCATATATCCTAAGTAAATTTGAATTTAATAGAACTATAAAATTTGTCACATTTTCTGGTGAAGAGAAAGGACTCCTGGGAAGTAGAGCCTATGTTAAAGAAGCATATGAAAAAAACGAGGATATTTTAGTTGAATTTAATGCAGATATGATAGGATATGCCGTAACTGCCCAAGGAGGAAGAACTGTAGCTCTGTCATCTACACGGGATGCTAAATGGATAACAGATGAAATCAAAAAATTAAACGAAGATTATGGCATAAATTTTAATGTTAGAAAAGGATGGAATATGACCCCTGGTGGACCACGAATGGGTAGTGATTTTTATGATTTTGTTTTATATGGATATGAATCAGTGGCATTCTGGCAGAGCGAAAGCAATAGGTCTTATTATCATACTGAGAATGATACTATAGAACATGTAAACTTTAGTTATCTTGTAAATGTAACAAAAATAATTGTTGGTTCATTAGCCCATCTGGCAGATATGAAGGTCGCATATCCGCGTGTAAGAATCGGCACACCAAGGCATGGTAAATTATATTTTGAAGATAGAACGCTTAAAACATTCAGATATGGCAAAACAATTGTAATTGACGATGTACTTGTTCATGCAGATGTAAAAGAGGGAGATGGCCATATAGAAAAAGTTGATTTTTACTATGATAATAAACTAGTGTTTACCGACACAACAATCCCTTATCAATGGAGAATAAATAAGCTATCCTTTAGAAAACATAATGTAAAAGTCGTAGTTTACGATGAATTAGGAAGAAATGCAAGTGATGAGACTAATTTCTACTTATTTGATTTAAATAGAAAACGCTAGCTTCATCAACAACATTATAAAAATATTCGTAATACTTGTTTTCGGGTTTTAAAAATGAAACTAGCTCTAATCTCGATGAGACCGAAGATAGCTGATAAAAAAGCTAATCTGCAAAAAATGAAGAACTATGTCACAAAGAAAAAAGCAGACATCTATGTTTTCGGGGAATTATCACTCATAGGTTACCATTGTAAAGATGAAATGATAAACCTAGCAGAACCAATAGACGGGCCATCAATACAATATATGAAAAAGGTTGCAAAAGAAAAAAAATGCTACATTATCTTCGGTATGCCATTAAAAGATAGCAAGGTTGAAGGGCTTATACATAACTCGTCTGTTCTTGTTCACCCAGATGGAAACGTTGACGTATACAAGAAATGGTTTTTACCCACATTTGGTCCCTTCGAAGAGAAGATATTTTTTGATGAGGGTAATGATCTAAAGGTTTTTGATACGAAATTCGGGAAAATCGGGCTGTTTATATGTTATGATTTGTTTTTCCCTGAGATATGTAAAGCATATTCGCTCCAGGGAGCTGATCTTCTGATCTGTATATCTGCCACACCTTCAGCTAACAGGAAATATTTTGAGACTTTGTTGCCAGCGCGTGCTTTGGAGAACACAGCATTTGTGGTCTATGTGAATATCGTTGGGACCCAGGAGAATCTTGTGTTCTGGGGTGGTTCCCAGGCGCATGGCCCCTTAGGTAATTTACTCGTGAAAGCACCGTATTTCAAAGAGAGCATAACAGTATGTGATTTAGACCTAAGGGACATTGAAATTTCACGGGCTAATCGTCCGGTACTCAGAGATATCAGACCAGAGATATACCATGATCTTTATGATATATCTCGCCATCATGCAAAAAAATGATTACCAGGATAAAAAATTGCAAAAAGTATTTACCTGGAAAATAGTATACGGGAAACCCATGCCCTTGTTTTTTTATTGAGGGGGAGCAATGAAGAGTTACGACGATAAAACAATTAATAAATTGAATCTTACAGCGGTAAAGATCAGAAAGCATATTATTGAGATGCTTTACCTGGCTAAATCTGGACACCCGGGTGGTTCTTTGTCTGCTGCTGATGCGCTTGTCTCACTTTATTTTTTTCATATGAATCATAACCCAAAGAAGCCTTGTGATCCAAACAGGGATCGTTTTATTCTGAGTAAGGGTCATGCTGCACCTGCTTTATATGCTGCGCTTGCTGAGAGTGGTTATTTTCCTATCTCAGAGCTTAAAAAACTACGTGAGATAAATTGTAGGCTGCAAGGTCATCCTGTTTGTACTCATATCCCTGGTGTAGAGGCATCTACAGGTTCATTGGGACATGGTTTGTCTTTTGCTACTGGTGTTGCGTTGGCTGGTAAGCTGGATAAAAAAGATTATCATGTTTATGTTATGCTAGGTGACGGTGAAACTGGTGAGGGGCAGGTTTGGGAAGCTGCGGCTGTTGCTTCCCATTACAAGCTCGATAATCTCACAGCGATGATTGACCGTAACTTTTTACAGATCGATGGTAACACAGAGGATGTTCTACGCCTTGAGTCTGTAAGGGAGCGCTGGAGTGCATTTGGGTGGCATGTGGTTGAAGTAGATGGTCACGACATTAAACAGATACTGGATGCACTTAATGAGACCGATGGGCAAAAGAACCAGCCATCAATGATTATACTAAATACGGTGAAAGGCAAGGGAGTCTCTTTCATGGAGAACAACGTTGATTTCCATGGCGTACCACCAAACGAGATGGAGTACCATCTGGCTATGAAAGAACTAGATTTTCTAGAGAAGAAACTGGAGGCTCACACTTGAAAGAAATGTATAACCCTCGTAAAGCCTACGGTGAAACACTTATAGAGCTCGGAAAAAAATATCCGAATCTAGTTGTCTTAGATGCTGATTTATCAAAATCTACCAATACTATCCTGTTTGCTAAAAAATACCCTGAGCGTTTTTTTGAGATGGGTATAGCAGAGGCAAATATGATAACAACTGCTGCTGGGCTTGCATCATGTGGCAAGATACCTTTTGTTAGCACATTTGCTGTTTTCGCTACCGGCAGGGTTTATGATCAGATAAGGATGGATCTAGCGTACTCTCAGATGAACGTGAAGATCTTTGCTACACACGGCGGAATAAGCGTTGGCAAAGATGGTGCTAGCCATCAGATGATAGAAGACCTTGCTTTGATGAGAGTTTTACCCAATATGACTGTTCTTGCACCCAGTGATGCTAATCAGACAAGAAGAATCGTGGAGCTAATGGCTGAGACAAAAGGGCCTATGTACGCGAGGGTTGGACGAGCGGATGCGCCATTGATCTACAAAAAAGAGGACCTGGGCAATATAAAAATTGGTAAAGGACTAACATTAACAGATGGAGACGATGTTGCTATCATAGCATGTGGTACAATGGTTGACCAAGCAACGGAAGCGCAAAAAACATTATCAAAACAAGGTGTAGAAACTCGCGTTATAGATATGCATACGATAAAGCCACTTGATAAAAAACTTGTGTTAAAAGCTGCTAAAGAAACCAAGGCAATAATTACGATAGAAGAGCATTCTATAATAGGCGGTTTGGGCAGCGCAGTTGCAGAAACACTGATAGAGGAAGGATACAAAGGAAAATTTATGAGAATGGGGATAAAGGATATATTTTGTGAAAGCGGAGAGCCAATAGATCTATTGGAAAAATACGAGTTAAATGAAAAATATATAGTAAAAAATGTTAAACAGATGCTCAAAAAATAAATTCTTATTTTTGTGTCACAATCGTCAGAACATCACTATCTTTTAACACATGCTCTAGTCCAACTTTTTGGATAGTATGCTTCACAGATGGCCCTGAAACTGTAGCGTACCTAAATTTCCGCTTAAAATCGCGGTGGAGTTTTTTGCAAGCATCTTCAATTTTATCGCCATTTCTTAGTATCATAGGTTCGTTGTAATCAGTTTGCTTGCCAATTGGTTTCATATATACACGGATAAGATTCAGTTTCAGGAAAATCATTCTTCTAAGATCCTCAAGTCCAGAACGATCCCTTGCAGATATAGCAAGCACGTCCCAGCCTTTTCTTTTTATGTTTTCCATCTTAATTTGCAGTTCTTGTCCAGACAAAAGATCTTTTTTATTTATTATTACCAAAGCGGGAACGTATATCCTGTTTCCAATAAAAACATCAATGAGTTGATCCTCTGTGATATCCTCTCTTATTGTTATATCTGCGTTTATAACATATTCTGATGATATAGCTTTTATCACATTTTCATTTAGACGCGTTAATTTTGTTGTGGAATTAAATATAATGCCGCCATGTCCTCTTTTTGCAACAACAACATCAGGCTTTTTTTGATTAATCCTCAAACTAGCAGTGTACAATTCTTTCTCCATCACATTCAAATGTTCTAGATGTTGACCATCTATCATTAAAAGTATCATGTCTACGTTTCTTACCGCTGAGAGTATTTCCCTGCCACGACCTTTTCCCTGTGATGCACCAGTTATAAGACCAGGTAAATCCAAAAACTGTATATCAGCGCCATTATATTTCATCATACCAGGTATGGTTGTTAAAGTGGTGAAATCATAGTCGCCAACACGGCTCTTTGCATCTGTCAACTGGTTCAAAAGAGTACTCTTACCTACACTAGGAAAACCTATAAGACCAACTGTTGCGTCACCAGATTTTTTAACAGAGAACCCTTTTCCTTTGACACCACTGGATTTTCTTTTTTCCAGGGTGTCTCTCAGTTGTGCAAGTTTAGCTTTAAGTTTACCGATATGATGTTCAGTATTCTTGTTTTTTTGTGTTTTGAAGATTTCATCTTCTATTTCCTTGATCTGTTTTTCTATCGAAATTGTTTCCATAACTTGAATAGGCAAATAACAGAGGGTTTAATAAAAACTATCCAAAAAAACTAACTTATCTAGCTTTCCCTAAAGATTCCTAACAAATTTTAGTAAAGTCAGCGTAAAAAATTCTATTTAATTTGATAATATAAAAATTTTAGCTAAATATCAATCAATTTTTTTATGTCATCAATATTTGGATTAACTGTACCATCTTTTATTAGAGGAAATATATTTTCCATCAGATCTATCCTATCAACATATTTACCATACGTTTTTTCCACAAACATACAATATCTCTTTGCATCACGAATATCTTTGGCCATGAAAATAATTATAGAATCATATAAACCATTTAAATAGTAAATATCCTTAAATTTTATATTTAGTTTCTCTGCACCTTTTTCTTTTACTTTCTCTATTAAATTATCAACGCCTAAAAAAGAAGATTTAGATTTGACTAAAGCAAAATAGGTATTCATACCAAGATTATTTTCATCTATAATAGTGGAATATCCCCAAATAACTTTAGATTTTTCTAGATCCCTAATAATCTTCCAGGTTTTTTGTCTGGAAAAACTGCATTTTTTTGCAATATCAAACGTAGTTTGTCTTGAATTATTTGATAGTTGATCAATGACCTTTTTGACGTCGTTTTGATTTTTCTTGAGTTTATTACTCTCCAACATATTGCAAAGATATTATAAACAATATATAAAAAATTTTACTTTTTTTGAAACAATTTGAATAAAAAATGCCAAAAAATTTAAAATAATGTAAAAAAACAACCATTACTTATGTATATGTGTACCTGTTTTTCCCTCTAGTGCCTCATATCCTTTTTCTACACTGGAGATAACAACCTTCTGACCACCGTGTTCCAAAAATCTTAAAGAAGCTAGCACCTTCGGCCCCATACTACCAGCTGGGAAATGCCCCTGCATATAATATTCTTTCAAATCTTTAATCGACACAGCATCTAAAGATTTCTGCTGTGGAGTGTTGTAGTTTAAATACACTTTTTCAACATTTGTTAGAATAAGTAAAAGCTCTGCATCTATTGACTCAGCAAGTCGTTCAGCAGCCAGATCCTTATCAATAACAGCCTCAAGACCATCAAGGCCCCAATCCTCTTTCTCGATAACTGGCATACCGCCACCACCGGAGGCTATAACAATTATATTATCATCAAGCATTTTTCTAATTATATCCGCCTCGACAATAGTTTTTGGGTCTGGTGATGGTACAACCATCCTCCAACCTTTAGGCTGTCGTGTTAGGTGATAACCTTCCTTTAAAAGCTTCATAGCTTCTTCTTCTTTATAAAACGGGCCAATAGGTTTAGTAGGATGAGTCAAAGAAGGATCGTTTCTATCAACTAGAACCTGGGTAATCAACGCAACAACAGGCCTATCAATATTAGCCTTTTTCAGAGCATTAGACAGACACTGCTGGACCATATAACCAATTAAACCCTCACTCTCAGCAACACATATCCCAAGAGGCATAGCAGGAGTAACATCCTTAGCAATATCATTCTGAAGCAGTATTGAACCAACTTGTGGGCCGTTACCATGGGTTATAACAACGTCCCAACCATCCCTGATAATTTCCACTATAGATTTAGCTATCTCTCTAGTATTAGCGAACTGCTCATATATGGTGCCTTTCTGCCCTTCTTTAATCAAAGCGTTTCCACCAAGGGCAATAACCGCTCTCCTGCGCATAAACAAATATCTCTCAAACAGGTGAAAGATGTTACCTCTATAAAAAACATAAGGGTACAATAATTATATACAGCTGTTTTCATTGTTTCCTTTAGAAAAACTATGTTCAGTGAACAAAGAGAAAAACTAGTAAAAAAACTAAAAATAGAAGGATACATAAAAACAGAGAATGTAGAAAAAGCATTCCTGGAAACACAGAGAGAAAACTTTATTCCAGATCAAAAGAAAAACTATGCCTACGCAGACACACCGCTGGAAATAGGACAAGGACAAACTATCTCAGCACCGCATATGGTAGCAATAATGTGTGAAGCATTAGACATAAAAGAAGGACAAAAAATAATGGAGATAGGAGCCGGTTCAGGATACCATGCAGCAATAATCTCAAAACTAATCGGCGAAAAAGGACACTTGTACACAATAGAGCGTTTTCCAGTATTAGCAGAAAAAGCAAATGAAAACCTTGAAAAAACAAACATAAAAAACGCTACAGTAATAGTAGGCGATGGGTCGCAAGGACACAGCGAACACGCACCATACGACCGCATATATGTAACATGCGCATCACCAGGAATACCACCACCACTTATAGAACAACTAAAAGACCATGGAAAGCTACTCATACCAGTTGGACAAACAGTATGCGAATTACAGTTGATAGAGAAGGTTGGCGATAAAACAAAGATTAGTGATTTGGGTGGATGTGTTTTTGTACCATTGGTAGGAAAATATGGTTACTAAAAAATTTTTAGAGTTTGTACCCAATATCTCTAAGGAATTTTTTCCTCCAAGCAAACTCTTCTTTGTTTTCTAGTCCTTTTGGTGAAAAACCATCTATAACTCCTAGTATTCCTCGCCCAGTTTTTGATTCAGCTATAACGACTTTTGTTTGGTTTGCTGTTGCACAAAAAACCGTGCAAACCTCGGGAACATTTTTTATTGAGTTTAAAACATTTAGTGGATAACAATCTTTCATGAATATGATAAATGAATGCCCTGCGCCTAGGTTCAACGCGTTTTTTTCTGCGAGTTTTTTAAGATCCTTATCATTTCCTTCACTTCTTATTTTGCATGCACCGCTTGCTTCGCAGAATGCTATGCCGAATTTCCC
>JBFYMH010000131.1:0-5607 GCA_041305005.1 Thermoplasmatales archaeon
CGATTCTTCGTACAATAAGAGTTGGTGTAGGTCCTGGTACTGGTGGGGCCGGTGGTGGTGTTCAGAAGGTAGAGTGGGATGGAACGGTAGTATGGGATTTTCGATATAATTCAAATGGAAAGCTCAGCCATCATGACGTTAGAATGTTGCCAAATGGCAATGTACTGTTGATTGCCTGGGAAACAAAAACACGCACTGAGTCTATTGCTGCTGGAAGAAACCCAAGTCATGTTGGCACTCAAGGATTAACGCCTGATCATGTTATTGAAGTTCAACCGACCGGACCTACAAGTGGGACAATCGTCTGGGAGTGGCATGCCTGGGATCATTTGATACAGGATTACGATTCGTCAAAAGCAAATTACGGTGTGGTAGGCGATCACCCGGAATTAATTGATATTAATTACGGAACTTCATCACAGCAAGATTTGATGCATACGAATTCCATTGATTATGACGAAGAGTTTGACCAAATAGTATTAAGTGTCCGTTATTATAGTGAAATTTGGGTAATCGATCATAGCACAACGACTGAGGAGGCGGCTGGTCATACTGGTGGTAATAGTGGAAAAGGCGGCGATCTTCTGTACCGCTGGGGGAACCCACAGACATACGATAGAGGGACCCCGAGTGATCGAAAATTGTTCGAACAGCATGATACAAATTGGATAGACGAAGGGTACCCTGGGGAAGGAAACATCCTTATCTTTAACAATGGGGTTGGTCGTGGTTATTCAACTGTCGATGAAATCGTTCCACCTGTGGACGAAAATGGAGAATATTACCTTGCGCCAGGTTCTGCGTATGGACCTACCACACAAACATGGATATATAGTCCTACACCGAGTTTTTATGCAAGTTATGTTAGTGGTGCTAATAGACTCGCCAGTGGTAACACTTTGATATGTAACGGAGAATCGGGAAAAATCTTTGAAGTTACCCCTGAAGAAACAACGGTTTGGCAATATACGGGATTAGGTCCGGTGCTCAAAATAGATTACATACCAGCTGAAGAACAAGAGCCGCCAGAGCCTAATGATCCAGATTTAGATTGCTCTGGAAGCCTTTCATGGACAAACGTCCAACCAGGCGCAACAGTGATTGGAAATTTTCAGGTACAGAATATTGGAGGTCTGAATTCATCGCTGAACTGGACTGTTAATACTTCATTGATTGGCTGGGGAACATGGACATTTAATCCTGAGTCTGGTGTAAATCTTGCACCAGGTGATGGACAAGTGACGGTGCAAGTATCAGTTGTTGTGCCAAATCAAGAAGATTCGGAATTTGAAGGTTACATACGAGTGGAGAACCAAGACAATTCCACAGATTTCGATTTAATTCCAGTGTATCTAAAAACACCAGTAAACATGTATGCCGTTAAAACAACTACTCATCAATCTATTCTTTTTAAGATCAGACAAAGTTATTCGCTTATTGAAAATATGGTATTTGTTCCAATCTTTGTGTGCATATCCTAACATATAAATTCATAGATACATGGATGGTATAGACATACTTTAGTGGAGGAGTTTATAATTGGAAAAAAAGAATAAGACTCATATAAAGTTAGATAATCAAACTATTCAACACCCACTATTTGGCATGTCTATAGGAAAATGGATGCAACTCGTAAATAAAAATGGTGGTGTGGACAGAAATTACCTTGGCAGAGCACTCTTTATAACCCTGACCTCACTTTTTATTACAACTGCACGCACCTTATTTAAAATAAAATATAAATCAAAAATCAACAGATATCCAATAAAACATCCGCCAATTATTATAATCGGTCACTGGAGAAGCGGTACAACATATCTTCATGAAATATTAAGTCAAGATCCACAGTTCTGCTATGTATCACTATGGAATACACTTCTGCCAGATAGTTTTCTAGTTTTAGAACCAATGAAAAACTTCCTTGCAAATTTTCTTCCAAAACAAAGACCTATGGATGAGATCAGAGTCGAAATCGATGGACCGTATGAGGAAGAGGCAGGTATTGCGGTTCTCAATCAATGGTCATTTTTCCACTGTTTGCATTTTCCAAGAAATGCGGAAGAACAATTTGTAAATTCTATTCTTTTCGAAAACTTAGATGATGAAGGAAAAAATCAATGGAAAAATGATTATCTAAAATTTTTGAAATCGGTTTCTTATGCAAATAATGGAAAAAGACTCCTTCTTAAAAATCCTGCGAATACTGCTAGAATCCCTACTTTGCTTGAACTTTTTCCAAATGCACTTTTCATTCATGTATATAGAAATCCGTACAAAGTGTACCTTTCAACTATAAAAATGAGAAATAGAGTGTTGGACAAACTGGCATTACAAGATGCAAGCGAAGAAGAAATCGAAAAACAGGTTATTGAAAATTACGAAAGACTCATGAAAAGTTACTTCAAACAAAAAGAACTCATACCAAAAGGTAATCTTGTTGAAATCCGCTATGAAGATCTTGTGAAAGATCCAATTACACAAGTTGGACAAATATATTCAAAATTACGAATTCCTGGCTTTGAAGATGCTCTGCCTAAAATAAATAAATATTTGAATCAACAGAAGAAATACAAAACGAATGTATATGCGATTGATAAAGAAGTAATTGCTCATGTCTATAGTTTTTGGAAGTTTAGCATTGATCGCTGGAAATACACTCCACCGAAGTAAAAAATAGGTAATCTCATTAAATCGATTTTACAGTTCATTAAAATTTTTGATAGGTAGTCTTATCTTTTATACTGATGAATTTTACGCGTGGAGGGAGATTTGGACTTCATTTTACCAGTAAAAAAATCTAGGTTTATATCTGGTGAACGATTTTTTGAGTTTTCGTGATTTGCCGAACTGAAGTCAGTACAAAAATTAGGGCAGGGTAAGGAATTTGAACCCTCGTAGTTAAGAGAAGCATGTAAATCGGTTATATGAGGTTTTACACAAAAATGTAGTAAATATACATACTTATATGCTTATGTACACAATAATATATACTGCCTACTGCGTACTATTTTTGGAGGAAAAGAAACTATGACAACAGGAAAATTCGAAGTATGGACTGATAAATCAGGAGAATTTCGCTTTAAACTCAAAGCAGCAAACGGCGAAGTTATTGCTACAAGTGAAGGCTACAAGTCCAAGGACTCCTGCATGAACGGCATTAAGAGCGTTATGGAAAATGCTCGGAATGCAAGAATTGAAGAAGTCAACAAATAAGATAAAAACATATTAAAGGAATTTGAGGAATAAAATTCCTCTTTTTTTAGTTTTTTAGAAAATAATATCTGTATATAATTTAGTGCAAGTGCAGGGATTTGAATACCTAGACCTAAACGGAGGATTTAAAACTCAGATATATTCTCTCACACGAGGGGCTCTATTGGCCCGAGTTATAAAATCTTCGCTCCTACATTTAACCTAGAAGTGATTCATGATAAATTCCCTAATCTTTTTATGATAACTCAAACGCCTGACGATATATTTTGTAGCCTTGATTATTTGTGTATCAAATAATCTTGTTACAATCAACCCAACGATAAATATAAGCACGCCCATGATAACTGCCAAAACAACACCTATCTCGCCAAAGAACCATACGTAAAGAAATGTAACGAACGCACCTAGGACAGACATAAGAGCTGATCTGATGATAAAATAGAGTCTCTGCAACCACGTAGAAAGCAACAACGCCTGTATCACCGCTCTTTTTTCGATAACGCGTTCAGGTCCAGATGGAACACTTTCTATCTCGTGAAATAAATTTTTTGTATAATCAAGATCTGATAATTGTAATATCTTTTTTGCATATTTAGCTTCCGATAAATTCTTGGAACTTGCGGTTTCAAGCTCCAACAAAATCCTTTGAGATATTTCAGTTATGTCGTTGTCTATCGGTGTTTTTTTATCGGTGTTTTTTTCTCTTTTCAGCTCTATAGATACTTTTTTCATCTTTTTTTACTCCTTATAGAATATAGTTTTCAGTATTTTACGATGTATATCATTGACACTGTAGTAACGTAGGACGTCTGTTGTCATTGTGCAAATGAGAGATTTATGAACATTGTCGCACTGATTATGAGAATAAAATAAATAGTTTTATTCAGTAATGCTGTCTTTTCCTCATTTGTATCTATACGAATACGTTCTATTATTGTTTTTATTCTCTAAGTTACTTTTTATAAATTTGATTGTTAATACTTCTTTTTTTGTTTATTCATTTATATGTATTAAACATTGACTAAAGAATAGATAAAAAACATATTAAAAACAATGATAATCACAAGAAAATAGTTTATTTTTACTTCTTTATCAAATCTTTTATAAAATGGTTTAAAGAAACCGTAAAAAATAATACCAGATTTTCTTGATGAATCTTATTATCGTGCAGACTGTGTAACATTAGTTTCTTTCCATTTTACATTGTTTTTATACTGTTCTTTCGTTGTTTTTAAGATATGATGATATAACATAATGACAATGGAATAAGCAAGGTGAATAAACAATGAAAAGAATAATATTTTGTTTAGTAGTAACAGCAGTATTGGGCGCATGTTTTGTAACGAGCGCAATGGCATATCCCGAAATAACAGGAGTACGAGGCGGATATGGCGTTATAGCAACTGTCTCAGGTGCCCAAAATCTCGATTGGAAAATAGAGTTAAGCGGCCAGCATGTCTTTCAAGGTTCGATAACAGAGGGAATTGTCGGGAAAAATGGCACTGCAACAATCAGAACACCATTATTTCCACCAGTATTTGGAATCGGGAAAATAAACATAACTGTAGCGCTTTATTGGGGTTTCATTCCTGTAGCTTGGGAAGAACGCATTGCCTTTATGTTTGGACCGATGGTCCTGTTTGTCCAATAAAAACCATAGAGTGTATTATCAAATAATGGACGAATGAGAAGGGTGCTATATATCCTTCTCATTTGCATGAGTATTTTGATATTTTCTTTTGGTGTGGTGTCTTGTGTGTGTCATCGTCATCGTATAGACTGTGAAACATTAGTTTCTTTCCATTTTACATTGTTTTTATACTGTTCTTTCGTTGTTTTTAAGATATGATGATATAGCATAATGACAATGAAGTCTGTATAGGTGATATCTAAATGGCAAATACAAAAAATGTTGGAGACAGTTTGAAAACGAAGAGTCTTGAACTTAAAAAATGGTTCATGGATTTGGATGCAAAAATGGAGCAATGGAAGTTCTCCGTCGAGGATACCAAAGAGGGTATGCGAGTGGAACTGCACACAGTAGCTCTAATCAAACATCCTAGTGATAAAAAATAAGACGGAAAAATCACACTCTGTTTTTTATCAAAGTTGCACCTTTGGCAGTTTAGAAAAAGAAGGTGCAGCAGATTTTTCTTACCAGCTTCTATTTCGTTGAGCGTACACGTAATCTTTTACCATTTTTTATATGATACGATTGATCAAATAATTTTAAAAGTTCCCGATCACTTATGTTATCTGACATAGCTAGATTGTAGGTATAATTTTGTTTTGGATACATTTTTTGTACAGCAATTACTTTGTTATGCCCAAACATATGACTGAAATTTTCATCATTTTTATCCAGTGCTGTACTTATGTACGGCCAACCTAGTT
>JBFYMH010000132.1:0-8014 GCA_041305005.1 Thermoplasmatales archaeon
ATATACAAATCGTTTGTTTTTTCGTCAATATCAACACTCAATGTACCAGGTGTCAATGTTATGGAGTTTGCGAGCAGTGTAATGCCAAGATCTGTTTTAAGCTCCGGAGAGATTCTCACAATACCTGGTTTTATCTTATTTGTTATAACCCTGTATGCAACGTCCACGTTTGCTTTTGCTAGTGCAACAAAAAACGGTCCTATTAGATACGCGAGAAACGTAAACCAACGAACAGGATTCAACATCCTAAAACTATCTTTTACAAATATCTTCCTTGCAATAAAACCGATTACTATTGATAACAGAGCACCAAAAGCGATTTCTATCCAACTCCAATAGCCTAGAAAACCTGGTCCGTATTCTGTGGCGCTACCTGTTGTGAATAGAAGATAGGTTATAAAACACAGGATTGTTGTTACAATAAATGCTAACATCTTTTTTCCTCCCAATATAACAGCTTTAGGCTGCTGACGGTAATTCTATTGCTTTTTTAAAAGCTTATGGTTTTACTAACAGTACCTCAAAAAATAATAAAGACATAGTGTTATAGGGTTAGGGGAGTCAATCATGAATGTTAAACTAATAGGTTTCACTCCAAACCCGGAAAAAGCACCTGCAATGGCAGCGAAACTTACACACAGTAAAACAAAACCAGAGGAACTTGATAAAACCCCGGAAAAAGAACTAACCGCTGTGTTGGAACAGGTTATGAAACTGGGTCATACAAGCGTTATAGAACATGCTTATTTCACCTTTGCAATTAGTGATGTCAGCCGTTCACTAACACATCAGCTAGTTAGGCATAGGATTGCTAGCTATGCTCAGCAGAGTCAACGATATGTAAATCTGAAAGAACCAAACTATGTTATCCCGCCCAGCATAGAAAAAAACAACGAGATGAAAAAAGCCTACGAAGAAACAATGAGCACTATTTGGAAAGAATACAACAAACTCTTGGAGCTTGGTATACCTGCCGAGGATGCAAGATATGTTTTGCCAAATGCTACATTTACTAACATAATGGTTACGATGAATGCTAGATCTTTACTCAATTTTTTTGAACTCCGCTGTTGTCTTCATGCTCAATGGGAGATTAGACAACTTGCAAATAAGATGCTTCAGGAAGTAAAAAAAGTTGCACCAACCATTTTCAAAAACGCTGGGCCGTCTTGTAAAACAAAAAAAGTTTGCCCAGAAAACAAAAAAGATTGTCCTCTTTATCCTACGTGATTTTTAATGAAAAGACCATATGTTGTGATTAACTGTGCAATATCCTCAGACGGTAAAATGGCTGATCATTCTGGCAGGCAAGTCAGAATTTCTTGTGAAGAAGACATAAAAAGAATGTATGGGTTGAGAAACCAGTCAGATGCAGTTCTTGTCGGAGTTAACACTGTTCTTTCTGACGACCCGAAATTAACAGTGAAAGAAAAATACGTTAAAAACCCGAAACAACCAATTAGGATTGTTCTTGACACATATTGTAAAACCCCAACCGTTTCTCTTGTTGTAAATGATGCTGCAAAAACATATATTATCACGGGAAAAAAATGTGATAAAAAATTTAGCAATAACGTAGAAATAATAGTTTGTGATGCAAAAAATGGTTTGATTGACTTAGAGAAATTTTTAGAGACTATATACAAAAAAGGTATAAGAAAATTGATGGTAGAGGGTGGAGGAACAGTAATTTATAATTTTTTGAAAAATGGTTTTGTTGATGATTTCTTCGTTTATGTTGGTTCTATGAAAATCGATGGCGGAAAGACTCCGCCGTTTATTGTTGATGATAAAGTAGATACTAAAAATCTTAATCTAGAGTTAATTGAAACAAAAAATCTTGGTCTCGGAAAAGTTTATCATTATAGATTGATAAAATGAAATTTTTATGCGATAGAATGCTTGGTACACTTGCAAAATGGTTGCGCATTTATGGCTATGATACTTTTTATGCAGATAATGGAATGGATGATGCAAAATTGTTGGAGATGTCAAAGAAAGAAAACCGCATTCTCATTACCCGAGATAAAACATTAAATCAAGTAGCACGAAGGGAGAACATTAAAACTATCGAGATTAAAACGACGGACATTGATGAACAAATAAATGCCGTTTTAGTTGAAATCAAATTAGACAAAAAAAAGATTCTATCAAGATGCATTTTGTGTAATACCAAAGTCGAAGAAATTAAAAAAGAAGATGTCAAAGAAAAAGTCCCTGAAAGAGTTTTTAACAACAATGACAAGTTCTGGTTTTGCAAGAAATGTAATAAGATTTATTGGAAAGGTAGTCACTACGAAAAAATGATGGAAAAAATAAGTAGTTGCTAAAATCCAGAAAAAACTAGTTAAACAAAAATCCTTGTAGATCTAGTATTCATATTTCCAAAGACCCTCACCACAGGTTCCAGCGTATAAAACGTTTTTATCCTCCGCTGTATAAATTGTGAAACATAAAACACTTCCCTCTCCGTCTTCAATATCAACACCATGAGATACCCATGTTTCACCACCATCGTAACTTTCCCAAACTATTAGTGATTTATTATTTATAGGTGATGCCGTTCCAGCGTTGGGTCCAAAACCTGCAAATATATGATCCGGATTCAAAGGATCAAGTCTTAAAGCCTTAAAATAAGGATATTCTTCAGGTGAAAGTATTACGCTCCAATTCTTTCCACCGTTTATTGTTTTAACGAGATGCCCCTCCATTCCAATGTAAACTGTATTTGAATCACTCGGGTGAATCGCTATGCTATTAACGGCATTATTCCAGGCGTTAGGCAGAGCTAAAGTCGTCCAAGAGGCTCCGCCATCTATTGATTTTTCAAGAAATGCATTAAAACTCATAGATTCTCCTCCAACCCAAATTATATTATCGTTTGTTGGGCCGATAGCCACAATATTTGATTGATAAAAATTCATATTTTCTTTATTCCATATATGTTCCCAATTTTTTCCTTTATCAGTTGATTTAAAAACTTTATTATCAGCAAAAACACAGATGTGATTAGGATTTTTAGTAGACGTCGAAATATCAAAAATCATGCTTCTGAAAAAAAGTCTTCTAAGTCCATTGTCACATGGAATCCATGTATTGCCATCATTACTACTTTTAAATAATGAATGAGGTCTTAATCTTGAATATATGGGTCTTACTCTGGTTAATCCAAACCCTGTTCCATAAGAGATTCCAACATATATTGTGTTTTTAGAATCATTAGCAACATGTATTGATTCTACCATGTTTGTCATGAATCCGACATACTTCCATTTTGAACCTTGATCCTTGATATTTTTTCTGAAAACTCCGAGGGATTTTATACCTGCATGATCATAAGAGCCTACACCGGCATAAAGATAATTTTCTGTTACTGCTAATGAATTAACCATCAATCCTTCAAAACCTAAAAAAGTCCAGTTATGTAAATCATCATTACTTGATTTTAATCCCTCCTTGTTCTCATTGTTTGATTCAAAATTATTTGTTTGCTGTAATCCACTAGTAAAAGATGTGAATATCATTAAACAAATGATTACTATAAGTCCAATAATTTTTTTCCTTTTGTTAAGGAGCATAAAATATAAGTAAAGCCAAATAATATATATAATTTGTTATAAAAATATCAAATCATTCTAACCATCTGAGCATGTGGTACGCCTTTTATTTTAAGGATAAAATGTGGGTCAACAAGCCCCATTTCAACTGCGCATTTCACAGCTTCTACACCAACAAGGTTAGCTATCGTAGCGTCCTCCAGATATTTCTTCAGGGTTTTTTTGTTAACCCTTTCGCCATCATAAAAATTACTAGATGCATCTATCTGTATGTTGCCTTTTGTGAATTTTTTGCCAAGAAGCTTTTCATCGCATGCACCTACTATCACATCACGTCCTTGTTTGTAGATTTTTACGCTTATCATAGGCATCTGCCTTCCTTCTTATTTTTCGTTTCTAATCCTATGTTAGTTTTTCCTGTTTTATATCTTTTTCGAAAAACGCATGGAGAAAATACGATTTTGAGAGTTCATAAAAAACCCTGAAAAAACGTCTTTGCGTTTTTATCTAAAAAACACGTTTTTACAGAAAAATATATATATAACCCGTAGCAGAAGGTCTTGTTTTTTACCGCAATTCTAAAAACCCATCACGTTATACATTTTAGAAAAACAGGGAAAAAATTTTTTTGTGGGATAGAGGAATGAAAGCAATTCTACGGTCGTTCTCAGAACACGGTACATTCGTACAACCAGATGCATTAAAATACATTTTATCAAAAGAAAAACCAGAGGAATTTTCGTCTTTCATTATTAAAAACCTCCAGGAATACCCACTTATTTTAACTTTTGATCAGATAAAAAACATAGAGCAGCAGACAACAAAAATGGTCGAGGAGCCACCTGAACCACAACTGCCAGTAGTTGATACACAAATTGAGAAAGAGGTACAGAAAAAAGTTCTCTCAAACCTTTATGGTAAAGGAGAATTACAACGTAAATCTTCGTCTGATGAGAACGGTGATGAAGAGGAAGAAATAGACGATGATCAACCAGAGGCATCTGATGAAAAGGCGATACCTAAGCCGATATCAATCGAAAAGGTAAAAGGGTGGAAACCAAAAGCAGCGGAATACGAGCCTGAGATAGAAATAATAAAGGACGTAACCGGTAAAAGTACTTGTGAGGGGACGACGAGTGATTTCACAAAATTGTTCGTAGATAGATACCATGTTTTACGTAAACTACTTCAGAATCAGAGAAGAGAAATGGTGAATGTCATGCCTATACATAGGATTAAAAATGGTGCCACCAAAGAAGTTCAGATAGTGGGCATAGTAAAGGATGTTAAGACAACAGTGAACGGTCATAAGTTTATAGAGATCGAAGATGAAACAGATGTTGCAAAATGTATTGCTCTTAAGACTAATCATGAAACCCTTCAAACGGCTGGCGAGGTTGTTTTAGATGAGATCATAGGCATAAAAGGGCAGATCAGTAAAAACGGTGACCTAGTTGTAATACATAGTATAGTCTTTCCCGAGGTAAGCATACAGCATGAAAAAACCAAATCTGAGGTACCTGTTTTTGCTGCTTTTCTATCAGACATCCACATTGGTAGCAAGATGTTTATGGAAAGTGAATGGCAGTCTTTCCTTCGTTGGCTGAATGGTACTATTGGTAATTCCAGGCAGCGTGATGTAGCGGGTAGGATAAAATACTTGGTTGTACCAGGTGATGTCGTAGATGGCATAGGTATCTATCCCAACCAGGAGAAAGAGTTGTCTATAACTGATGTTTATAGGCAGTATGAGACTTTGGCTGAGCAGCTTAAGCTCATACCAGATCATATATCAGTTATAATGCAGCCTGGTAACCATGATGCTGTTAGGCCTGCGGAGCCACAACCCACTTTTGAAAAAGAGATAAGAGACCTTTTTTCAGAGAAGGATATAAGGTTCGTTGGCAACCCATGTTACTTTTCATTGAATGGTGTCGAGGTTTTGTCTTATCATGGTCAGAGCCTTCTTGATTTTGCTACGAACATACAATCACTGAAATACAACGAGCCTATTGAGACTATGAAGGTTATGTTGCGTAAGCATCATCTAGCGCCAACATATGGTGGTTATACGCCTCTTGCGCCAGAGCACTCAGACTACATGATTATTGATAGGGTGCCTGATATTTTTGTTACAGGACATGTTCATGTAGCAAAGTTTGGCGACTACCGCGGTGTTACACTTATTAATGCTAGTAGCTGGCAGGCGCAAACTAGTTATCAGAAGATGCTTAATTTCGTACCTGATTCTGCTAAGCTACCGATTGTTGATCTTAAGACAGGTAATGTCACGATGATGGATTTTAGTAGGAAATTGGAATGATTCTTTGATAGTTTTTCATAAATTTTATATTGGTCTCTTGAATACCTTGAGAGTATCATATGAGACAGATAGTTAATTAAATAATAAAATTTATATATAAGTTGAAATATATTAATTGCACTATCGAATAAAATGATGTTGGTGATATAATGAAAAAAGTATTCGTTTATGCTGAACACGTTTGTGAGAAAAGAAAACTCGATGCAATCAAAGTGGAAGTCTATTTAAAAAGAAACGGATATGAAATAGTTGATAGTCCAAAAAAAGCTGATATAATAATTATAAGTAGCTGTGGAACAACAGATGTATATACTCAACAAACTTTCGATCTGCTTGATAGATTTCAAAAATATAAAGCAGAAAAAATTGTGATAGGTTGCGTTCCAAAAATAGATACAGAAAAATTTAATGAAAAATTTAAAGGTAAATCTGTAGCAACAGATGAGATGGAAAAAATTGACGAAATATTTCTAGATAACAAAATTAAGTACGGTGAAATCGATGACGCAAATGTTGTTTACCCACATTATGACGATGGATTATTTAAAAACAAGATAAAGAAGATTCTTATAAAAAACAAAGTAACCAAAAAAATCTATGTTAGAATATCTGCGTTTTTATTAAGATTCGTAGTTGGAAGAAATCACTTACTTTTAGGTAATTTGTTAAGACTCCCACTCGATGATATATACTTCGTTAGAACGTCTTGGGGTTGCTCTCAGAATTGTGCGTATTGTGGTATTAGAAAAGCAACAGGTAAATTTCATAGTAAGCCTTTTGAAATTTGCTTAGAGGAATTCAAAGCAGGTATCGATAAAGGATACAAAAGAATATTTCTTCCAGCGGATGATACAGGCGCATACGGTAAAGATATCGGAAGAACATTTCCAGAGCTTTTAGAAGCACTTACAAAATTTGAAGGTGATTACAAAATCTCTATTTATGCCATGAATGCTGTTTGGTTAGTAAAATACGTAGATAAACTAGAAGAAATTGTGAAGAGTGGCAAAATCAGTGGTATTTCCGTGCCTGTGCAATCTGGAAGTAGTAGAATTTTAAAAATGATGTGCAGGTATAATGACCCAGAAAAAATGAAGGAAGCATTCCTCAGAATTAAAAAAGCTAATCCAAACGTAGAATTATGTACTCATATCATTGTAGGATTTCCAACTGAAACTGAAGAAGAATTCCTGGAAAGTATTAATTTTGTTATTGATTCAAAGATTAACATGGGTGCAATATTGCGAATGTCCGTAAAATCTGGGACCCCTGCAGAAAATATAGAGCCTAAAGTTCCAGAAGAGGAAATTTTGAAAAGAGCAAAAACTGCACAAATAATATTAAAAAAACACGGTTATAAAACCATTTATTCAAAATCTGGCACAACTTTTGGTGGGAAAAAATAGAGGATATATACTAAACTGGACGCAGAATCATTGTAAAATACAAAACTTTAAACTACTAGTTTGTATTAACAAAATTTACCAAAATTTTTGAAGTGGGGAATTATGGGTGGGGACCAATCCATCGATGTTGCAGTTAGCTCAAACATGCAGGAGTATTTTAACTCTTTACAGAAGGACATCGATGAGTGTTATTCAATTGCTCTTGAGGCTAGGAAAAAAGGTTTAGACCCAGAATACAAAGTCGAAATACCACAGGCTCTAGACCTCGCATCACGAGTGGAGCAACTAGTTGGACCAAAAGGCATAGCCCCAAAAATAAGAAACACTACAAAAAAACTGAATAACAGAGAACTAGTCTCACTTGAAATATCAAGGGAAATAGCATCTGGTAAAACCTATAAATTCAACAAAACAGAGGATGCAATAGACCAGGCTATACGAACCGGACTGGCAATACTAACAGAAGGCGTGCTTGTAGCACCACTGGAGGGTATAGCTGAGGTGCGACTCGGGAAAAACAGTGATGGCACAGACTATGTTGATCTTTATTTTTCAGGACCAATCCGAAGCGCTGGTGGAACTGGCCAAGCCATGTGCGTCCTAATCGCAGATATAGTTAGACGAGAGATGGGTATAGATAGATACAAACCAACACCAGGTGAAATAGAGCGATACAAAGAAGAAATACCCTTGTATAAAAGAGTACAACACCTACAATACCTACCAAC
>JBFYMH010000133.1:0-6590 GCA_041305005.1 Thermoplasmatales archaeon
CGCCTGCCGCAAGGACTACGCATTTCATATTTTAGCATCTCCATTTTTATTCAACTGTTACTGATTTTGCAAGGTTTCGAGGTTTGTCTATAGGGCATCCTCTCAAATTTGCAACATGATATGCTAGAAGTTGGAGTAAAACTGTGATAGTTATACAGGATAATATTGTTGAGTTAGGTGGATATTTAATGACGAAATCTGCATGCTTATCTATTTCTGTATCATCTTCATCAGATATAGCAATAACATCTGGCCCTCTGGCTTTTACTTCCCCTATGTTTGCAAGCATTTTTTCGTAAGTGAAATCTTTCGTCAATATCGCAACAATCGGCGTATTTTTTGTTAGAAGTGCAAACGGGCCGTGTTTTAGTTCACCTGCTGCAAACCCCTCAGCATGTATATATGAGATTTCTTTTAATTTCAACGCCCCTTCCAAGGAGAGAGGATAGTTAATGCCCCTGCCTATAAAGAAGACCGATTCCGCGTTTTTAAGCTTCTTCGCAATTTTTAATATTTCATCGCTGTTTTCTAAAACCTGTCTAACTTGTGCAGGTAGTTCTTTCAAACTTATAATGTATTTATAAATTTCGTCTGCCCCTATTTTGTTTTTGTTAAAAGCAATTTTTAGAGCGAGTAACAATAGAACTATTATTTGTGATGTGAATGTCTTTGTGGCAGCAACACCTATCTCCGGACCGGATTGAGTGAGAATATATCCGTTTGCTAAGCGGGTTGCTGTGCTGCCTATAACGTTTGTTATCACCAGCGTTTTGCAACCCGAGTTTTTAGCCTCTCTTAATGCCGCTAGCGTGTCTGTGGTTTCACCTGATTGAGTTACAGCTATAACAAGTGATTGTTCTTTCATTGTACCAAAATACCTATATTCAGATGCTAACTCAACAAAAACTGGTATGCCGGTTAATTTTTCTATCATGTATTTTCCGACAAGCCCCGAATAATATGATGTACCGCAAGAAACAATATGTATAGTTTTGATATCGTTATCAAGCAGACTCTCTACATCTTCATCAAACTCAATTGCTCTTTCAATTTCAGAAATTTTTCCGCGGACGACATGATTTACTGTTTCTGGCTGATCATATATCTCTTTAAGCATAAAATGTTCGAAACCGGACTTTTCTGCGTCTTTGAAATCCCATTTTATTATATCTTCTTCTCTGTGTACCTCTTTGTTATCTTTGTCATATATCTTGACCTTTTTGTTCGTGATTACACATATTTCGTCGTCTTCAACGTATATTACTCTGTTTGTATATTTCAAAAAAGCAGTTATATCTGATGCAAAGAAATTTTCGTTATCACCAACACCTATAACGAGAGGACTGTATTTTCTGGCACCGATTATCTTGTCTGGTTCATCTGTACTTGTTACGACCAGTGCATAGTA
Source organism: Thermoplasmatales archaeon (assembly GCA_041305005.1). GTDB lineage: Archaea > Thermoplasmatota > E2 > DHVEG-1 > DHVEG-1 > JARYMC01. The sequence continues at coordinate 1,409 of JBFYMH010000133.1, forward strand.
ACCCTCAACTTTTTTCAAAGCAGAGTAAACAGCTTTTTCCAGGTCACCCTTGTAATTGTCCTGTATTAAATGAGCGAGTACTTCTGAGTCTGTCTCTGATGTAAACTTATATCCTTTTTTTACTAAAATTTCTTTTAATTTTCTATAGTTTTCAATTATTCCGTTGTGAACTATAGCTATTTTTTTGTTTGAGCTAAGGTGAGGATGAGCGTTTTCTCTAGTTACACCGCCGTGTGTAGCCCATCTCGTATGGCCTATCCCTATAGTACCCTTAAAATCAGGCAGGCTTTTTTCGAAGGTTTTAATTTCACCAACTTCTTTGAATATCTGCTGTTTTTTGTCTAAAACTGATATCCCTGCGGAATCGTACCCACGGTATTCAAGTCTTTTTAAACATTCGATAATAATATTATTTGCATTTCTGAATCCTATGTACCCGATTATTCCACACACTTTTACATCACTTTACTTTCACTTGAGATATTTTTAGTTATTCTATTCATAGGTTCTATCTTGCATTTTCTACCAACTATAACACCGGGTTCTATTACAACATGACTTTTTATTACGGTGTCTTCTCCGATCATAGCACCTATGTTTTCTAATTTTTTTAATTCATCATCGATTTCGATGGATGTATTTCCTGAGATAATTGAGAAGTTGTTGCCTATCTCAACACCTCGGCCAATGATTGAATGTGATATGAATGAGTTTGAATCGATATGTGTATCATTCATTATTACGCTGTTTATAATCTCACTAAATGGACGGATGACGGAGTTGTGTCCTATAATTGTTGAGGGAAAGATGCACGTGTTTGGTCCTATTTCACAGCCTTCACCTATTAGGACTGGGCCTACTATGTAGCATCCTGAATATATCTTTGTATCATTTCCAATTGATACATTTCCTTTTATGGTCACGCCTTTTTCGATTGTCCCTGCTTTAGAAGAACCTACATCAGCAATCATTAATTCGTTTACAGATATGAGGTCCCATGGGTATACTATATCCATCCAAAAGTTAGCGACAATTGTATTTATGTTTTCTCCATTTTCCACTATTGATTGTATAACAGATGAGAGATCATGGATACCTTGTCTAGATAATTTTTCAATTTCGTTAAATATATTTTTTGGTAGTTTGTAGATGCCTGTTGATATGAATCTACCAATTTCTTCTTGTGGTTTTTCTACGATTCTTCTGAGAGATTGTTTTTCTATGAAGACTACGCCGTATTTTGAGGGGTGGGGATGTTCTTTTATAAGCATAGAATATTTTGATTTGTCTTTGATTAATTTTGATATACTGTTTTGGTCAACGATGTTGTCTCCAGATAAAACGATGAACGTGTCTTTTACATGATTTTTGGCTTTTAGAAGTGCGTTGGCTGTCCCAAGTTGTTTGTCCTGTACCACATATTTTATTGTTATATCTTCGTAGTCTTTGAAGTATTCCATTATGACTTCTTTTTTGTACCCTACAACCAATATTATTTCGTTTATGCCGCTTTTTTTAACAGCATCAAAAACATGTTCTAGTACAGGTTTGTTACCGACTGGTAGCATTACTTTCGGCATGGTTTCCGTAAATGGTCTTAATCTTTTTCCTTCGCCTGCCGCCAAAATTACTGCTTTCATTTTAAAAACTCCTTCAAATGTAAGCTTTATTCGCATATTTTACGTTTTCTCAATAAAAACTTAAAGGAAAATGGTTTTTATGTTTCTCTTCTTTGTCTGTAGAGGTTTTTGTCGATGGATTTTATCATCTTATCGAGGTCTTTATCTGATAGATTAAGGAATTTTACTACTTTCTCTATGTTTTTTTCTGGGTTTGACATTATTTCGTTGTAGTTGATATATAATACTTCTACGTCGCCTCTATTTTTTATTAGTTTTTTTATCATGTTGTTTAGTTTTGTGAAAACGTCTTTTGTTTCTTCTCGGTTTTCGTCTTTTTTCCCCGTCATTTTTTCCATTGAGTCTAGTATTTCTTCTATGTTTCTTTCTGTGTAGATTATTTTGTAGTTTCCAGGTGGTAGGTATTTTAGTCCATATGCTGTTATTTTTATGAATGTCCCCTTGTATTTTTCTAATTTGAGTGTTCCATCCATTAGTTTGTTTATTATTTTTCCTCCATCTAGTTCGTAGTATCCTTTTGGGTTGTTTTCATCTGGTTGTCTTTTTGTGTCGAAAGCGATTGTTATGTCACCAGCACGTAGAATTTGCATTATCATTGATGTACCTGATCGCTCTAGTCCGGATACAATGTAGTTGGTTTTTTCGTCAAGTTTCATAAAAATATCACTTTTTTATGTATCCCATTTGTATGAGTTTGTTTATTGTTTTTTGTACGCTTTCATCTATTGTTTCTTTGTCTGTGTATAGTATTAGTTCAGGGTGTTCTGGTTCTTCATATGGGTCGTCGAATCCTGTGAAGTTTTTTATTTTTCCTTCCAGCGCTTTTTTGTACATTCCTTTTACGTCTCGCTTCATACAAAGTTCTAACGGGCATTTAACGTAAATTTCTACGAAGTTACCTATTTCTTTTCGTGCATTGTTGCGCATTTCTTTGTATGGCGAGACGAATGTTGTTAGGACTGCTACTCCATTTCTTGTTAGTAGTTTTGCTACAAATGTTACTCTTCTTATGTTTTCATCTCTGTCTTCTTTTGAGAAACCTAGATCATTTGTCAAATCTTGCCTTATGATATCTCCATCTAGTCGTTCTACTTTGTATCCCTTTTGTTTTAGTATTTCAGCTACTTTATCTGCTATTGTAGTTTTCCCGCAACATGGTAGACCTGTAAACCATGCAGTGAAACCTTTTTGTTCGTTCATCTTTATCATCTTTTTATTCTTTTAAAAAGTCCAATATTTCTTTAACGTATGATCTGGTTTTGTTTTTTGGTACGACGGCCCCTAGGACTTCTTTTTTCCCTCCTGCTTTTAGTCCCATGGTTTTCCATTTTTGTATCATTGGTGTTAAATCTTTTTTACTTCTAACATATATCTGATCCATATCTTTGAAAAAACCTGTGTTTACTACCAGAGTGTTTTTGCCGCTATCCCAAGCTATTTTTCTTGTTACCGTCGAGATAATGTTGTAGTGGGTATGCATGTTTTTTGTTATAATTCCGTTTTTTTCTTCGTGACTTGTTTTAATTTGTTTTGTTATTTCTTTGTTTAGCAGGTCAAGGTTTTTTTTCCATTGTTTGTTTTGTAAAATGTCAATGCCATCGGGTTGGTTTTTTAGTTTATGTGGTGCTTCTTCTACTGTTTTTTTATCTCCGATTTTGTAGTTTGAGTCGAGTAAGTAAACCATGTTTAGCATATCATCGAATTTTATGTTGTTCTTTAGGCAATAATCCGATATTATTTTTGAGAAATGCTTGTTTTTTTGTATTTTGTTTTCGTGATCACCAACTATACCGAGGAGTGAAAACAGGTTTATCTGGTTGTTTAGATATGTGTTTACTATCCAGCTTGTTGATGGATATTCATCTGGATTTTCTCCTTTAATTATCGGATTATGGTGGAATATTTGTTTTATTTCTTTTCCTAGGTGATGGTCGAATATCATTATTTTTGCGTGTTTTGCTAGTCTGAGTATATTTTCTTCTGGTAATGACATGTCAACTATGATTACGAAGTCGTATTGAGAATAATTTTCGAGTTCTTTTTCTGTTAGATAGTAGTTCCCAAGCTCTGGTGTGTGATTGTCTATGTTTTTTTCTTTTAGGTGTTCTAGTATCAGTTTTGCTGAGCATATGCCATCTGTGTCCCAATGATGTATGATTAATCCTTTGCCTTTTAGTTCGTGTAGCATGTTTTCTTTCTCTAAAATATTTTTTAGTCTTTTATCATGCCTGCGCCAACTGTTTCGTTGGTTGATTCATCTATAAGTATGAAGCTGCCTGTGAATCTGTTTCTGCGGTAGCTATCAAAGTATAATGGTTTTGATGTTTTGATGGTTATCCTGCCTATGTCATTGAGTCCAAGTGATTTTGCATCTTCGATTCTATGCAACGTGTTTATGTCGATTTTGTATTTTATTTCTTTTACAACACATCTTATTTCTTTAGTTGTGTGCCTCAAGATATATCTGTTCCCGGAGGTTAGTTCTTTTGTGTTCATCCAGCATATCATGCCCTCAATATCTTGGCTTATTGTAGGGATATTGTTTTCTCTTATTATCATGTCTCCTCTGCTTATGTCTATGTCGTCTTTTAGTTGCATCACTACCGACATTTGTGGGAATGCTTCGTTTATTGGTCCGTTTGGTGACTCTATTGACTGGATGGTTGTTATGAAACCTGATGGTAGTACCATTACTTTATCACCTGGTTTAAAAACACCACCTGAGATTTTTCCTGCGTATCCCCTATAGTCATGGAATTCATCTGATCTTGGTCGTATAACGTATTGTACTGGAAAACGACAGTCTATCAGGTTTTCGTCACTACCTATGTGTACGTTTTCTAGAAAGTATTTCAGTGTCGGTCCTTTGTACCACGGCATGTTTTTTGATTCATCTACAACGTTGTCGCCTATTAGCGCGCTCATTGGTATGAAGTATACGTCGTGTACGCCTAGTTTTGATACGAAGTTTCTTAGGTTGTTTTTTATTTCTTCATATATCTCTTGTTTGTAGTCTACCAGGTCCATTTTGTTTATGCATATTACAAAGTGCGGTATTTGTAAAAGTGATGCGATAAATAGGTGTCTATGTGTTTGTTCTACTACTCCGTTGCGTGCATCTACTAGTATGAGTGCGAGGTTGGCTGTTGATGCGCCTGTTACCATGTTACGTGTATATTGCACATGACCTGGTGTATCTGCAATTATGAACTTTCTTACAGGTGTTGCAAAATAACGATATGCGACATCTATTGTGATTCCTTGTTCTCTTTCTGCTTTTAAACCATCCATTAGCAGCGCCAGATTTAGGTCTTCTCCTTTTTGTTTGCTTATGCGTTCTATGTTTTCTATCTGGTCCTGGAATAAAACCTTTGTATCGTATAGAAGACGACCGATTAATGTACTCTTTCCGTCATCGACACTACCTGCTGTAGTAAATCTAAGTAGTTCCATTTCTTCATATTTTTTTGGATCCATGTTAGAAGTATCCCTCCTTTTTTCTGTCTTCCATCGCAGTCTCTGATCTTTTGTCATCTGCTCTG
>JBFYMH010000134.1:0-6315 GCA_041305005.1 Thermoplasmatales archaeon
GCAAATACACGAACAGGAATAATTAGAGAAAAAATCGAAACTGTTTCACCAAATGTAGCAGGAGCAATTCAAGTAAAAGAAACTTTTAGGTTATGTCGTATAGAATCCAGCGGTTCATGGACTTTTGGAGAAATGGTCGGCTTATTATCTTCGGAAGAGTACAAACCGCTTTATTCGTTACAAATGCATTACGGAGATCCTAACTCAACAACAACAATAAAAACTCCGCTAAAAACAGTTACAATTAAAGGGGAACATGAATTAAAGATAGAAAGAAAAACAATATCTGAAAATTATGCACTATCAATTCCCTGCTTCATAGGAAAAGGTAAAAATGGCCCACTAACTCATTTTTACATTGAAGGTATAGCAATAGGTGTAACAGTTACCTACTACAAATCATTGTAAAGCCAAGATTTTTACCGGTAATCATGGGTTCAAATCCCTTCCCCTGCATAAAATTATTAAGATTCACAGGAAACTATAAATTAAATTGTTTGATTTCATAAATTAAAATGAAACAAATAATGTATAGGATAACAAATGTATTTCTTGGCTTGTCAATTATTTTTTTGATAATAATTTTAGGTGCTACAATTGCTAGTGCAAATCCTTTGCCAGTTAGTCCATCACCGCCAAATCCTAGTTTTTCTGGTTTTGTTGGAACAGCGCTTTTAAGTTATCCATTAAACCTCTTGTTCTTAGCTATTTTCTCATTATTGTTGATAAAATTTTCTAAAGACGATAAATCTTCCTCCATTCCACGAAAGATTTTTTCCATGAAATTCCTTATTATTTCAGTACTAGTAACATTAATTGGTGCAGTAGTAGACCAACTTCTTGTCATTAAACCATTATATGATTTCGGCTACATCAAATTTTATCCATCTTACTCCCCTAATTTTACTTTTGATTATCTTTTACTTATCGTTGCGTTAGTTATAATTTTCTTTTCGGTATTTTTAAGTTATATCTTGATACTAAAAGCGAAAATTAAGCATTCTTTTGCCATTGGGTTGGGCATGATGTGCATAAACATATTATTTTGGTCTTTTACAGTATACATTCTACCCGGCATGTAAAACTAATTTTTATGACTACTTTAGTGTTAAAATCTTCCACTGCAATAATATTTTTACAGTGATTTCATTTCCGAATTAAAAAAGTAAAGAAAAAAGAAACACCAGGGAATATAAACCATTAAAAAGGGTTAATAAACCTTCTTTATATTTCGGTAGAAGAAAACTGTGATTTGATATGGACTCGTTTCTAAAGAAAGAATGTGATTTACAGTTCTTTCATGAAAATGGTTTCATAAGAAAACAATGTCCTTCATGCAAGGATTACTTCTGGACTTTGGACAGTGGTGCAAAGTTTTGTGGTGATAGATCATGCGTAGAATTTAGTTTCATAGGCAACCCTTTTGGAAAAAAACATTTTACCCTAACCGAAGTGCGTAATAGTTTCCTAGATTTTTTTGAAAAAAACGGTCATTCAAGACTTCACTATCCTCAGACAGGGGAGCGTTGTCCGGTTGTTGCTAGATGGCGCTCAGACATATACCTAACAATAGCATCCATCGCTGATTTCCAGCCACACGTCACCTCAGGTGTTGTGCCCCCGCCAGCCAACCCGCTGGTTATATCACAGCCGTGTATAAGACTAAATGACCTAGAAGAAATAGGTATCAGTGGCCGTCATCTTAGCATGTTCGAGATGATGGGGCATCATGCTTTTAACAAAAACAAGGACGAGATATACTGGAAAGACCAAACCGTCGCATACTGCGATGAATACTTCAAAAAACACATAGGTATAAAGAGAGAAAAAATCAGCTACAAAGAACAATTGTGGGATGGCGGTGGTAACGCAGGCCCATGCTTAGAGGTCCTTGCTGGTGGGCTTGAGATAGCAACCTTGGTTTTCATGAACATGAAAGAGGATGTAAATGGTGATTTCACAATCAACGATAAAAAGTATTCCCCAAATCCATTAAACATTGTTGACACAGGATACGGGTTAGAGCGCATAGCCTGGATCTCAAAAGGTACAAAAACTGTATACGAGACTGTTTTCCCGGAGATACTAGAATGGCTTATTGAAAACTCCAAAAACAGTTCTGATATGGTTAGTGTTTACTCATTGGCAGACCATTCAAAATGTCTTGCTTTCATGCTCGGCGACGGGATTGTACCATCTAATGTAAAAGCAGGTTACCTAACCAGACTTATAATAAGAAGGGCACTTAGATTCATTGAAAAACTCGGGGTTAACGCGCCGTTAAGAGAAATAGTCGAGATGCAGCTGGAGTTACTACAAAAAGATTTTCCTTCTCTTATGCAGCATAAAAAGCAGGCTGATGAGATACTTGACATTGAGACCAGCAGGTTTTCAGATACACTCTCCAAGGGAGAGACTCTTGTTAAACGTATAATAAAAGAAAAAGGAAGCATAGACAACAACGCTTTGATAGTTTTGTATGACACACATGGTATACCACCTGATGTTGTGAAAAACATAGCTAAAAACGAAGGAGTAAACATCATTATACCAAAGAATTTTGATTCGATGATAGCGGAGTTGCATTCACATGAAAAAGAAGAAGAAAAAGTAGAGGATGCGCGCAAGGATTTACCTACTACCAGGCTGCTTTATTACGATGATCATTACGCAAAAGAGTTTGATGCAACGGTTGTCTGCACTAAACAAACAACAGATGGATTTGAGATTATCCTTGATAAAACAGCGTTCTACCCTGAGGGTGGTGGGCAGCCGGCTGACAAAGGAATACTAAATTTCAAAGGCAAAAACATAAATGTTAAACATGTCGCAAAAGAAGGAAACTCAGTTATACATGTTTTAGAAGAAAAAATAGGCTTAGGTGAAAAAGTACACGGAATTATTGACTGGGATCATAGATACACACTTATGAAACACCACACAGGGACTCACGTGGTTAACGGTGCTCTTAGAAAACTTTTTGGTGAACATATATGGCAGGCGGGTTCACAGCTTGGTGTCAACGAAGCACGTTTTGATTTCTCACACTACAAATCAATTAATGACAAAGACATAAAAGAGATAGAAAAAATTGCTAATGATTTCGTTAAAAAAGGTGCGATTGTAGAAAAAAAGGTAATGGAACGTAACGACGCTGAAAGAGCATACGGTTTCAGACTTTATCAAGGTGGTGTTCCACCTGGCAACATGATACGTGTTTTGAACGTACAGGGCATAGATGTAGAGGCATGCGGTGGTACCCATCTAAATAATATAAACGAGATTGAGAAAATCCGTATTTTAAAAGCAGAGCGTATACAAGATGGTGTAAACAGGATTTTTTTCGCAGCAGGTAAGATGGTTGATGCATATCAAAAAGAAGAAAACGAGCTTTACAACAAGGTTGTTTCACTAATAGCAACAACTTACACAATAAAAGAAACAAAAAATATTTCTGAGCAGCTAAAAGAGACTGCAAATATATTCTCCATTTCAATTGATCAACTTGAAAAAACTCTGCAGAGATTTTTAAAAGAAACAGGAAAAATAGAGAAAACAGTAGCAAAGGATTTGGTCGAGGCTTGCAATCATCTATTCAACGAGTGGAAGAAAAAACAGAAGACAAAAAAGACGATCTCAACTGATGATATAAACCAGCTGAAAAGCCATGCTGAACAAATACAAGGAACTCAAATAAAATTAATCGCGGCAGATTATCCAATTTCAAGTGCTACTGCGACAGCAGGAACAATAACTGATGAACCAAACTATATAGTGCATATACACGATGGAAATAACATTATTTCTGCAGCATCAGGAAATATTGCAATTGATCTAAGGGAAATCTCCAAGGAAATCGGCAAAATCCTTGGCGGCGGCGGAGGCGGAAAAGAAAAAATGACACAGAGCGGCGGCCCAAAAAAAGAAAAAATACCAGAAGCCTTAGAAAAAGCAAAACAACTAACAATAAAAGCACTAGAAAAAACAACTAAAGCAAAACCTAAAAATAAGTAATTTTTATTAAAAAAACCTATTTTTTATAGAGGGAAAATTACGTGTATCGATACTACTACAACCGCTGTTGCTATGCACAGTGCTATGACCAGTTTTGGGTTTATCTTTAATGATGTTTTTTCCTCTGCATCGAAGTAACGTATAAGTCCTGCTGCAGAGTGAAATCCTTCTCCTTTCTTTTGAGCCATATTTATCCTTCTTTACCCCCATAAAGAGTAATACTATTTTAGCTTTGCTATAATAGAGGAAACCTGGTAGTTTTTGATATGTAGAAAACATCTAAATATTGAATACATATACCTATTTCAAAGGGTGTGTTGTAAATGAAAGAGATAGATTCTCTAGTTAAAAAAGCTTTAAAATATAAACAAAGCGGATTCACTGATTATGAGATAGCCGAAGAACTAAATGTTTCTAAAGAGACAGCATCTTGGCTTTTAAACAAAAGTAAACAGAAAAAACCTGAGGGCGATCTAAAGGTTGGTTGGCGCTCTATAGGCGCATATCCCTCAAGAATAGGTTCTATTTCTGATGCTTTATGTGATATTTTATTAGAGGAATGTGAGAAGAGAGACTTAGACGTTGATACTGTTGTTGGAGTAGCTATAAACGGTATACCATATGCAACCTTTATTGCCGATAACCTTGGCTTAGAACTAGCTGTTTTAAGACCACATCATGATAAAGCAGGTGCTTTTTCCTCAAATTATGCATCAATTAATGGCAAAAAGGTTGTTCTAATCGATGATGTAGTAGGCACTGGTGAAACATTTAAGAGTGCTATAAAAGCTGTTAACGCTGAGAAAGGCAAACCTGTTCTGTGTCTCGCTCTTTTAAACAAACGGTCACAAAATGATATAAATGGTGTGCCACTTCGTGCGCTCATAAGAGCAAGAGTAATTTAAGCTTGTAAGCTAGTCGGTGAAAGTTGATTATGCATTGGGCGGATGTTTTAGCAGATGAATTACTAAAAGAAAAAAAGAAACATGTTTTAGCCACCGGCATAACACCATCTGGTCCAATTCACATAGGTAACATGCGTGAGATTCTAACCACGGATGCAGTTTACAGATCTGTTTTGGAAAAAGGCGGAGATGCTGAATTAATCTACGTGGCAGATGATTATGATCCGCTTAGAAAGGTTTACCCTTATCTACCAGAGTCTTATGCTGAACACGTAGGCAAACCAATCTGTGAGATACCATGCCCCTGTGGAAAACATAAGAGCTACGCAGATCATTTTCTGATATCTTTTTTGAATGCTTTGAAAGAAGTAGGTGTTAAACCAACTGTGCATCGCGCCAGTGAAATGTACAAGAAAGGACTCTATAACGAATCGATACAAATTGCTTTGGAGAACACAAAAAAGATAAAAGACATACTTGAGAAGATTTCCACTAGAAAAATACCAAAGGAATGGCTGCCTTTTAATGTTAAATGCGAGAACTGCGGCCGCATATCTACAACAAAACCAACCATGTATGAATATCCAATAATAGAATACACTTGTGATTGTGGTCATAGCGGCGAGGCAGATATAAGAAAAGGCGATGTAGGTAAACTACCTTGGAGGGTTGACTGGCCTGCAAGATGGAGGATGCTGGGCGTAACCTTTGAGCCATGCGGAAAGGACCTAGCAACTGTTGGTGGTGCTAGAGAGACCGGTGCAAAAATTGTTGAAGAAATCTACGGTTACCCACACCCTGCTCTGCTTGTATACGAGTTCATAATGCTAAAAGGACAGGGAGCTATGCATAGTTCCAAGGGTACTGCTCTTAGCGCCGAGGAAATGCTTAGGATGACCCCGCCAGAGGTTCTTAGATTCCTCATTGTTAAAAACCAGCCTGGCAAACATATTGTTTTTGATCCAGGTCTTGGCATACTTGATCTTGTAGATGAATACGACAGGGAAGAACGAGTTTATTTTGCTGAGGAAGAAGAAATAAAGGGCATGAAAGACCTAAAGAAAACATACGAGCTTTCTCAACCACAAACTATACCAAAAACAGCACCGTTCCATTTACCATACAGACATCTAGTCACACTAATACAAATAGGGAAAAACTGGGAAAAAGTAAAAAACACGCTAATAAGAACGGAACAGATACCAAAGGCTTTAAAGAAAGAGGATACCGAGCGTCTTAAACAGAGAATAGAACACGTACAATACTGGCTAGAAACTTTTGCACCTGACACAGTGAAATTTGAAGTAAAAGAAAAACTACCAGAGATAACACTAACAAACGAACAAAATATGTTCTTGTCAAAGTTAAAAGAAGAGATGCCTGATCTTAAATGGGA
>JBFYMH010000135.1:0-9143 GCA_041305005.1 Thermoplasmatales archaeon
GCCCATTTTCATTCCTCCAAAATTTATCGGTTGACAATAGTTATGTGATTTATAATGATATCACTAAGAGGTTTACCACCACCAACTGAACCATAACTACCATCTTCTGGTTCATCAGCTATATCTCTTACAACATCGATGCCATAGATTGTTTTTCCAAAAGCAGCATAACGATTATCTAAACCGTGTTGTGCCCTATCGCATATAAAGAACTCTGCGCTTCCGCCGACTCTATCACCAGTACTTGCCATTGAGATCGCACCATCTACATGTGTAACATCCGATTCCTCAAATTGTATGTTTTCGTACGGGCTAGTTTTCGAAGATCCATCTGCTAGAGATTTGCCAGCCTGTATCATAAAATCATCCATGACACGGTGAAATATCATTCCATCATAAAACTTATCAGTTACGAGTTTTATAAAATTTGAACAAGTAATAGGCATCTCATCGTTATAAAGTTCAATTGCTATAGCACCTTTAGATGTCTCTAAAACTGCAACAGGATACTCTGTGCCAGCGATAGCAGCTATATAATCAGGATCATCTTGGTAACTACTAGTCTCCGAATTATTTGTTTTAGGTAACATATTGAAAACAACATAAAACGAACCGAGAACCAGCAACAAAATTACAACAATAACTAAAAACATCGCAGTTTTATTTCTTTTTAACTTGGTAGTTGCACCTATTGTAGTAACTGGCCTAGAACGTTTCCTATCGCTCTCTGTTTTATCATTTTCACTCATAAAACACCCACATTCGAAATACAAAACTGATAAATAAGTATTTGGAGGAATTAAGAAAATATTAAAAAATAAGAAATATGTGGGGAAGAACTTAGTTAATGTCCGAACCCTTCCATATATGGCGATGGCCGCTGGAAAAATCCAATGTCAAGGTTGCTCCAATCGTCCTTATCGTATTCGCCATTAGTACCATCAGAATAATCAAAAAATCGTTGACCGAAATAATCATAATTCATTACACTTTTATAATCTAGCCATGGATAATCTGGTGGGTTTCCGGCTTTAGCACTTGAGTTGTCAACTCCATCAGAATAATCGCCTGTAAAACCACAAGAATGACCTAGTTCGTGAATAATCTCAACAGCTCTGCCAATTCTTTGAACTCTAGGGGATATAGCTACGCTAAGTTGATTTACATTGAATTTGAAATTGCATGGAACGACAATCACATCGTAATAATTTCTAAAATCCTGAGGGTGACACCAACCACCACCATGCGCGGTAACAACATAACGGAAAACGCCCTTTCTATTATCGGCAAATTTATGTTTATAATACTCGGAGAATATTCCGTATTGGCCGTAATTCCCTGATGGAACATATGGTATTTCGTCTCCTCCGCCACCCATACAGCCATCGTCTATATGAACTGTTATTCCATGTTCACTAAATCTTTCTATTATCATCTGTTGTGACTCTTCATAGAAAATATGCTTTGAACCATCATCATTAGTCTTTACTAATCTGGGTCTTGTAATCGGCAAGATTCGCCCTCTTCCCATCTCAATTTTATACGGTCTAAAAGGCGCTTTTTCCATATAATCTGCCTCTATATATATGTCCGGGGTAAAGGGGTTTGCCGTCCATTTATCCATGAAATACTCTTCCGTATTTTGTAAACCATCATCATCTGGATCAAGATATGAGTGGTTGTCCCATTTAAACGGGTCATATCCCCAGAACCATTCCCATGCATTAGAACAACCATCATCATCAGAATCAAGCGTTGAATCATCAACCATTGAATTTGTACCTAAAACGTTCACTTCGGTCCAATATGGTATGCCATCCCCGTCATAATCGGCTTGTCTTGCCGTGAACCAAATTTCATAATTGGAGCCATTATAATGCCCGTATCCATCACTGTCGTTAAAATAATCATCACCAGACCAGCGACCTGTTTTAAAATCATAATCTAGAGAGAAACTTTCCATTATATTTTCATAGGTTTTCAATAATTTTTTATCTTTTTGTATAATTTTAAAATCAATTTTCGCTGTGGTTTTTTCTTCTTCCACGTTTTTAAAAAGATCAATGTCTATATAATCCGTATCCCAAGTTTTATACTCTTTTGATTTCCATTCTAGTCCATCAAGTGTAAGGGCATATCTGAATGTTGGTAGTTTTCGCCAGCCAATTCCCGGTCTGATACCATCGAGAGCATTATAAACATCAATTTTTCTTATTGGTAATTTGTCAAGTATTTTTGATCCAGAGTTCATCATCACATCTATTATTCCTTTTTTTCTTATTCTGTGTATTTCCATGGCGACTGATTGTGTTTCTAGCGGGCTGATTCTGTCATCAATTTTTTTCTCTTCTTCTACCTTTTCTTTCGATTCGTTTTTTCCGTAAAAAAAGACGTAGTAACTAGCACCAAACAGAATGATTATTACTAATATAGTTAATAAAATCGTCGAGACATTCTTTCTTTCATTCAATTATTATTCCCCCTTTTCCAGCTTAAAAATACCAGCAATTTATAGTCATATTTATTTATTAATCTTTCTATTAATGTTAATTATTTACAAAGCGTCTTTACTATTTAAAATTTAACTATGTTGTATATTTTCAGTCACCTTACAGAAATGTATTTAAAACTACGCCGATAATGAACATTTGTTGTGGTGACATCTATTATAACATCAAAGGCGCAAAAAAAAATTTTACCTATCGCAAAACATAGCTCCCAAAGCTTATGCGGCTTATGCAGAGGCACAAAGTTTTTGTGCGGTAAATCAAGATGCCCCGTTCTTGTAAAGTTTCATTCGCGCGATAAAGTAACGCCCCTAATTGATGATGTGAAATTAGCAGGTTCCTCGCCACCCAGTGTTTTTATCGGTAGATTTGGTTACCCCAAGGTTTCAATTGGGCCTATGATACCCCCCGTTATGGGTGATACTTCTTTGATAGATACGCCTGAATTATGGCTTGATAAAAGCCTTGATGATATAGTGGATTTCCGTTCAATGCTTATAAGAGGAAAATATACTGTTGATGTCACTGATGTAGAAAACCCTAGCAAAATTGTTGGCTTTACCAGAGAACTTGCTCTGTCTAAAAACAGTGTTTTTGCTGAGGCAATCTTTGAAAAAAAACCATTTGGTAAAATAGCTTTTTACGATGAGGCTCAGCCACATGGGCCTTCTGCGCCATTGATGAAATTTGATATCTCAAACCCTAAATATGAGCACCATGTTGAAAAAGCGTTTTATGACACGGATTTGCGAGCAAAAAACGCTGTTTTAGACTTATACAAAGACGGCGTGGATGTTTCCAAGATTCAGAAAGCATTCAGCGTCGGCGCATTTGGCGTTAGGAAAAATAGACGTTTTGTCCCAACTAGATGGAGCATAACAGCGGTTGATTCAACCATTGGTGAAAATTTGATGAAGAATACAAAGAAACAGCCTTGGATAAATGAGTTCCGCGTTTACTACACAACACAATATGACAACAGATGGGCCATACTAATGAGCCCCTCGGAATGGCAATATGAACTTATCGAAGCATGGTACCCAAACACAACATGGAACCCATATGGATCAGGCATTTCAATATTCAACAGCTATGAGTTTTATGATGGTAGAACTACTTATGCTGAAATAGGCGGATGTTACTATGCTGCAAGACTGGCTGTAAACGAGCTATTAAACCATGAAAGACGGCAGGCAGGTGTCGTTATCATGAGAGAAGCACACCCAGGCTACATACTGCCAATAGGCGTATGGAATGTTAGAGAGAGTGTTAGAAAAGCACTGAAACAACCTTACCAAAAATTCAACACACTAAACGAGGCATTGATTCATATATCACAGAAGATGGACATTCCTCTACAGAGATGGATTAAAAACAGCGCGGTACTTAAAAATCAGCTTTACCAAAAAAGAATTGAGGATTTTTAAGAGGTTTTTATGAAAATTAGTGAAGTAAGCTGCAAAACAGCACTATCTCCGTCATCATTACCCGGATTAGTTTATTCTCTTAATCCCTATCGTGGTTGTCAACACAACTGTGCATACTGCTACGTACCAAATGTACTAAGGATACCAAGAAATGATTGGGGTTTATTCGTAAACGCGAAAACAAACATACCAGTTGTCCTTTCAAAAGAATTAAAAAACAAAAAACCTGGCAACGTTGGCATTTCAACTGTAACAGATCCATATCAACCAATTGAGAACAAATACAAACTCACGCGATACTGTTTAGAACAACTTTTAAAATACGATTTTCCTGTTTGCATCCAAACAAAATCCTCATTGGTAACTAGAGACATTGATTTGATAACAAAATTCTCAAAATCTGAAATAATGTTTAGCATAGGGACATTAAATGATGCTGAAAGAAAAATACTTGAGCCTTATCCTTCTTCTATTGATGAACGACTCTCTGCGATGAAAACATGCAGCGATGCAGGTATCAAGACAACTGTTTTTTTTGGGCCGATATACCCAACAATAAAACTTGATGATATTCCTGGAATTATTGATACGTTTACTAAATACGGTGCAAAAGAGATAATGATAGATAAATTTAATCTTAAACCAGGTATTTTCGAAAATCTTGAAAAATGTGATATCCCGAATTTTGAGATAATTAAAAATGAATCATATTTCAAAGAAATATTCAATGAAATGAAAAAATATGAAAAAGAACGAAAAATAAAAATTGTTAGTGCATTTTAACACTAAAAATATGTATTTTTGTATTTAAACTCCTGAGTTAATATAGTCAGCATAATTTAAGTAGGAGTACTTCATTACCAAAAAATCAACTTTAAATAATAACAGATAAGAATTAACGTGATAATTATGACAAAAGCACGAGTAAGAACATCAGCAAAAAAAGTCAAAGACAAATGGAGATCAAAAGGCTGGTACAAGATATTGGCGCCACCAGCATTCGATAACATTGCAATAGCTGAGACACTAGCAGATGCGCCAGAGAGCCTAATGGGTAGAGTAACTGAGATATCGCTCCAGGATATTACAAACGATTTTAGACAATCCCACGTGAAACTATTCTTTAAAGTAAACAAAATCGAAGATACAAACGCTTCTACAATGTTTATTGGACATACATTAACTTCAGATTATCTCAGAAGAATGGTTAGACGAAGGAGATCAAAAGTAGATGGCGTCTACGATGTTACAACACGAGATGGAGCAAAGATACGGGTTAAACCTTTTGCAACTACGGATAAACGTATACAAGGCTCCCAGAAAAAAGTAATTCGTGAAGCTATGAAAAAAACCATATTCGATCAGGCAGCAAATAGTACGCTCTCCGAATTTGTACGAACCATTATAGATGGAAAAATGGGTAGCGAGATATACAAAGGCTGTAAAAATTTTTACCCTGTAAAAAGAATAGAGATATTCAAAACAGAGGTAACATCACCACCAACAATGATTATAGAGGAAAAGAAGCCTAAAATAGAAGAGAAAGAAGAAGAACTAGCTCCGGAACCAGAGATAACAGAAGAAAAAAAGACAAAAGAGCCTATCGAAGATAAACCAATCGAGGAAGAAAAACCTGTTGAAGAAACCAAAGAGATGCCAGAGAAAAAAGAGAAAACTAAAGCAAAAAAAGCGCCTAAAAAAACAGAGAAAAAAGAGAAGTCAACAGAAAAAAAGACAAAGAAAACAAAAAAACCAAAAGAATAAACAAATCTTTTAAATTTTTATTCTCATTTTTAGCTATTACTCTTATAGTGGGTTAAATTTAGATTAGATATTCTAATAATTAATCAAAAGCATTAAAAAAACAATACTATTAGACAAATGGGGTTTTTATTTGAATCCAGACAGAAATATAGTGATAATAGGTTGCGGTGCCAGCGGCGGAACAACTGCTCAATTCGCTAGAAAAACAAATAGAAAAGCCACGATCACGGTTTTTGAAAAAGGGAAATATCCACAGTATTCTAAGTGCGGATTGCCCTATGTCATATCTGGAGATATACCCGGTTTTAATAATCTTATTGAATTTTCAGAGGAATGGTTCAAAAAAGCAGGTATAACTCTTCATTTGAATACAACCATCGAGAAAATTGATACAAAAAAATCGATCGTTGTTGCAAAAAAAGGAAACGAAACACATGAGCAATCTTATGATTCTTTGATAATTGCTACTGGAGCAAAAACGTCTATACCACCAATACAAAATGCACAAGAGAACGGAATGCTAGCCTCGGGTGTTCATATCCTTCGAACTATCGATGATGCGCAGCAGATTTCTTCTTTTGTAAAGAAAGGAAAAAAAGCAACTATTGTTGGAGCTGGTTTGATAGGCTTGGAGATGGCAGATTGTTTGCATAGAAAATGCATGAATGTTACAATAGTTGAAGCACTCCCAAGTATATTGGCGAATACGCTTGATGATGATATGAGTGAACTTATTTTAAAAGAACTTACTAGCAATGTTACGTTACATTTAAATTCCTTGGCTACAAAAGTTCAAAACAAAGACAAAAAGATAAATAAAGTCGTTGTTAAAAACAATGAAACTGGTGAAGAAAAGGAGATTGATACAGATTTATTGGTTATAGCCACTGGTTGTAAACCAGATGTTACTCTAGCTAAAACAATTGGTTGTGCAATAGGCAAAACCGGCGGCATAGTTGTAAACGATAAATCTGAGACTACCCTCAACAATATTTATGCGGTTGGTGATTGCACAGAGTACAAAGATTTTGTGATAAAACAACCCGTGCTTATAGGCCTTGGCAGTATAGGTGTTAGACAAGGCATAGCTGCTGGCGTAAACGCGGCAGGCGGAGACTATAGGATGCCACCGGGTGTTTTGCAGACTTGTACTTCGGAGTTTTTTGGTTTGGAGATAGCGGCAGTTGGGCCAATCGCAAAACAGGTACAAAACCAGTCTGTTGTATCTGGAAAATTCAATGGTTTGTCTCTACCAGAATATTATCCTGGTGGTAAACCAATTACCTTAAAAGTTGTTGCAAACCAGGAAACTGGTAAAATACTGGCGGCGCAAGCAGTTGGTTACAATGCAGCACAAAGAATTAACACACTAGCATGTGCCATTCTAGCTGAAATGGACGTTGAAACTTTTAGGAAACTTGAGACAGCATATGCTCCACCAATCGCTCCAACACTTGATGCTGTTACATTGGCTTGCGATATAGTCTCTCTAAAACTTGCCCGTAGAAAATGATAGGATGAAAATTTTACATGTTGCTGATACCCATCTTGGCTATTCTGCCTACCACCGTGTAAACGAGGATGGCATAAATCAACGTGAAATTGATACATTCAATGTTTTTGAACAGTTTGTTGACTATGCTCTTAAATCAAAACCAGATATTATCATTCACGCAGGGGATCTTTTCGACTCAGTGAGACCAACAAACAGGGCTATAACCTTCGCTATACACCAGATAATACGTCTATCAAAACAAGACATACCATTTGTTGTCATAGCCGGTAACCACGAGCACCCAAAACTAAGAGAAACAGGACATATTTTTAGCGTGCTTGATCACATAGAAAATGTTTACCCCGTTTACAACTCATGCTATGAAACAATCCCTTTTGAGATAAACAACGAAAAATTATCGGTTCATGCTCTGCCTCAAACCGCTACAAAACAGGAGTTTGACAATAATTTTAAAAAACTTAAAAAAACACAATCCTCAGACTACAATATCGTTGTTGCGCATGGTGGTGTTAAAGGTATAAAAGAATTCAGCATGAATGAGTTCAACGAACTAATAATACCAACACAATACTTGAAAAAAGATTTTGATTACATAGCTCTTGGTCACTATCATAAATATGTTAAGGTCTCGGAGAATGCTTTTTATTCAGGCTCAACTGAGTGTTTCACTTTTTCTGATGCAGGAGAAAAAAAAGGTTTCATAGAACTAGAACTTGGCAATGGAAAAAACAAAAATAATTTCGTCTCTCTAAAAAATAGGCCAATGATTAATTCAGATTCTATCAATTGCTCTGAGCTATCTATGGATGAAGTGATGAATAAGATAAAAAAAACAATCAAAGAAATAGAGCCGCAGGGTAAGATTTTTCGTATAATGTTAGAAAACATACCATCACATATCTATAGGGGAATTGATTTTAGCACAATACGAGAACAAAGCAGCGAAGCAGTTCATTATGAAATCAAAGCAACTGTGGTCAAAGAGGGGGAATCAAAACAAATTGAAACATCAAAGATAGATGCTCTGACAAACGAATTTGAAGTATTTCTGAGAAAACAAAACATCGAAGATAAGGAATTGCTGTTGAAACTCGGTTTGGATTATATACAAAAAATCGAGTCTAAAGAAGAGGGAAAATGATTCTCAAAAATCTCACTCTCGTTAACTACAGAAAATTCAAACATTCTGTCTTAGAATTTCCTGATGGCATAATTGGAGTTATAGGATTAAACGGAGTAGGAAAATCAACAATCTTTGAGGCTATCGCCTGGGCGCTCTATGGCCCTGCTGCAGCGAGGACATCCTCAGATCAAATTAAAAGAGAAAATGCAACAGATTCAGATCCATGCAGAGTAGAACTAGAATTTATTTTTGAAGATGATAGATACAGGATAGTGCGTGAAATGTCTGGCAAGAACCTGTCTGCCTCGGCATCTGTTTTGGTAAACGATAAGCTTGCAGCTAGCGGTGCAGAAATAGTAAGCAAATACATGCAGAAAAAATTAGGTATGGATTTCAAATCTTTTTTTACTTCCATATTTGCCAAACAAAAAGAGTTGAATGTTTTATCAACTATGAATGCTAGCGAAAGGCGGCCTCTGATACTGAGGATGCTTGGAATAGATGAGTTGGATGAGGTTGTAAAACAGATAAGAAATGATAAGAAAAATAAAGACACGTTGATAGAAAAACTTAGCATAGATATCACAGACGAAAAAACCGGAAAAAGCAAAATTGATAGTTATAATGATGAAATTAAAATTTTAGAAAATAAAAAAGAAGATTTTGATAAGGAGATAAAAGAGATTAAAGAAAAGATACAATCTTTTAAAAAAGAAATAGCGACTCTTGAAAAAAATTGCGCATCCAATAAAAAAGAATACGAAAAAATAAATCTTCTAAAGGAAAGATTAACTGAGAAAAAAATT
>JBFYMH010000136.1:0-4028 GCA_041305005.1 Thermoplasmatales archaeon
TTTCTGTGTTTTTTCAGCTACAGGCATATCAGATTTTGATCCAAGTATTATCTGAACTTTCATACTTATCAAATCACTGAAATATGATTGATTAGTTAATGGTTTCGACCACAAGAAAATACCTTGATTTGGAGGCGAGATTCTTAGAGTCTAGATGATTTTTCATCAGCGTAAACTAGTTATATGTGGTTCTTATGTTGTCACAAAAATAAAAACACGGGAGAAATAATGAAACTCGTTATTTGTGAGAAAAACATTGCAGCAAGGAGAATAGCTTATATTCTCTCTAATGGCAAAGCAAGGAGTAATAAGATCGGCACTATCCCTGTTTATGAGTTTGAAAAGAACAATGAGCCCTGGGAAGTTATAGGCTTAAAAGGGCATATAATAAATGTTGATTACCCTGCTGGTTTTAACAGATGGACGAAGATTGCACCACATGAGCTTATTGAAGTTGACCCGATTAAAAAGGTTAGTGAGAAAAGTATTGCAGCTGCTTTGAAAACACTGGTTGATAAAAACCCGTTTCTTATTGTTGCCACTGACTATGATCGTGAAGGGGAACTCATTGGCGTCGAGGTTGTAAATCTCTTAAAAGAATACAACAAGGACATCGCTCATATTAAAAGAGCGAAATTCAGTGCTATAACTCCGTATGAGATTAATAATGCGTTTGAAAATCTTTCAGAAGTTGATTATAACTTGTCTAATGCTGGCGAGGCTAGGCAGGTTATTGATCTTGTTTGGGGTGCTGTTTTAACACGTTTTATCTCACTCACATCCAGTAGACTTGGTAAGGATTTTCTTTCTATCGGGCGTGTTCAATCGCCTACACTTGCTCTTCTTGTTGACCGTGAAAAGGAGATTAAAAACTTCAAACCAAAAATTTTTTGGCAGATAATTGCAAAACTTCAGAAGGAAAAACCGTTTGATGCTATGCATGTAGCTGGTACTTTTTGGGAGGAGCAAAAAGCACAGGATATTTATCAGAAAATCAAAGACGTTAAACAAGCAACTGTTAAAACAGTTAACAAAAAAGTTGAGCATGAACTTCCGCCATCGCCGTTTAATACAACCACGTTTTTGCAAGCTGCGTCTGGTATTGGTTTTTCTGCGGCAAAAGCTATGAGTGTGGCTGAAGAGCTTTATATGATTGGTTTAACTTCGTACCCAAGAACTGACAATACTGTTTATCCGTCATCGTTGAATATAAGGGGAATATTGGAAAAACTATCATCATCGCCTTTTGCAAAAGAAGTACAAGAAGTTATCACAAATGGCAGAGAACAACCAACACGTGGTAAGAAATATGCAACTGATCACCCTCCGATTCATCCTGTTGCTGCACCATCTAATGGTAAACTGCACTCTGAACAAGAGGCTATATATGAGTTGATTTGCAGGAGATTCCTTGCTACACTAGCAAAAGATGCGATATCAGAAACCACAGATGTTTCTCTTGATGTATCTGGCGAGGAATTCAAGACAAGCGGCTACAGATTAATTGAGTCTAATTGGAAAAAAATTTATACGTATTTCAGAGATAGAAAAAAAGAGTTGCCGGAGTTAATTCAAGGTGAAACAATTGAGGTGACAAAGATTCATCTTAAAGAAGATTCGACCAAACCTCCTCAGAGATATTCTCAGGGTTCTTTGATAGCTAAGATGGAGCAGTTGTCTCTTGGAACAAAATCAACGCGCCATGAGATTATCAGTAAGCTTTACAGTAGAAGATATATCCTTGGTTCTCAACAACCTACGCCTACTTCCACAGCGATTGCAGTTGTTGAGTCCATGGCGGATTGTGATGTTGTTAAACCAAAGATGACGGCTCAGCTTGAAAAGGATATGAATGAGATTGCTGATGGTAAGAAAACCCTTGATGAGACTGTGAAGGAATCACGAGAGATGCTTACAGAAGTTATGAAGATTCTTGAGCAGGATAAAGAAAAGATTAAAATTAATATTAAAAACGCTCTTAAAGAACAGAATAACATCGGCCAATGCCCGAGATGCGGGGAAAATCTTGTTGTAAGAGTTTCTAAGACAGGTAAGCGTTTTGTTGGATGTACTGGTTACCCAAATTGTAATAACACTTATTCTCTGCCTCAGGATGGTGGTGTTTTTAAGACAGATAAACCATGTGATAAATGTGGTACCCCTGTTGTAAAGGTAAAAACTAAAGGAAACAGATATTGGAATATGTGTCTTAATTCTGCTTGTCCTGGTAAAAAACAAAATAAAAAACCTGCAGAACCAGTTACTCAAGCTTGAAGTTACTATTTTTTTATAACGCCCTTTTCAGTTATGTAGCCTGTAACAAATTTATGTTGTGTTACATCAAAAGCAGGGTTTCTGACTTCAACCCAGTCCGGCATAATCTTTTTTCCGTTGATTTCAGTTAACTCAGACCTGTTACGTTCCTCTATAACTATTTCACTTCCGTCTTTTATTTTTTTGTCAAACGTGCTTATAGGTGCAGCAACATAAAACGGGATGTTGTTTTCTTTTGCAAGAACAGCTTTTTCGTATGTGCCGATTTTGTTTGCAAAATCACCATTGTCTGATATTCTATCGGCACCAACTATAACCATGTCGATTTCATTGTTTTTCATGAAAAAACCTGCTGCATTATCAGCGATTAACGAGTGTTTTATTCCTTCTTGTTTTAGTTCCCAAGCAGTTAACAATCCCTGTAGACGAGGTCTGGTTTCGTCAGCGTAAACAAAAATCCTTTTACCATTCTTATGTGCCAGACGCAGAGGTGCAAGTGCAGTGCCATAGTCAACTGTTGCTAATGCACCAGCGTTACAATGTGTTAGAATACGCATATTGTTTTTGATTAGTTTTTCTCCGTTTTCACCGATTTTTTTGCACTGTTCTATTATGTCTTCTGTGTATTCTTTTGCTGCTTTGAACTCGTCGGCACCATTGTTTATTTTATCTATCATGTAGTCTACTGCATAGAACAGATCGTATGCTGTTGGTCTTGTCGCTCTTATTTTCTCTGCAGATTTTTTCAAATATTTTTTTCCTAATGCCATGCCATATGCTGCAGCGGCACCAATTGCTGGTGCTCCACGTACAACCATTTCTTTTATAGCAAATGCAATGTCATCAACTGTTTTAGCAGTAAAAATCTCAAAACTATAAGGTAGTTTTCTCTGATCTATGAGTTTAACAGCTTTGTCTTCAAACCATAGTGCTCTGTATTCTTTTCCATCAATTTTCATGTTTTGTTCCCTCAAATATTTTTATGATTGATTCTTCGATTTCTCTAAAGCTAGCCCCAACAAAAAATACTGCTTTGTTTTTGATTACAATGTTTTTGCTTTTTCTAAGAGCTTTTAAAACCTCTTTCGCTAGTTCAAGAGTGCCTGATGGTTGCTCTTTCTCCGTGGATGGTATTTTTTTTGCTAATTTTTCTGCCAGTTTTTCATCGTTAATTTGGACAACTGCGTTTACGTCATCTCTTGCACTGATAACAATCCAGTGGACAGGTGTTTCTATGTTGGGCTCGTTTTGACCTATCACTAGAAGGTTTTTTTTCGCAGGGTCGTAGTCAACAACTTCTAGTATGTCCTCTTTTTTTATGTTTCCTATATCTAAATTGTTGCCATTAATTATGATACGTCTCCCGTATCCTAGGCTTATAATTCCTTTTGCATCCTTTGATATACCTATTTCTTTGAGTCTTTTACTTAGTCTTATCATGTCTGGTAGTATAGGACAACTGCTTTGTTCTCTTGAAACAAAGAATGTTTGGAAACTCGGGATCATCATGTTTTTATCTTCCATTAATCCTCCCTAAATAATGTTCTTTCTTTTATCTTTTTGTTTGGCAGATACAGCAAAACTTAAAACGTATTTTACTTTACCTGCAAAACGTGTTATTTGAATTCTTTAGGGATCAGAGTTCACTTATTCTAACCGGTATAATTATTACTTTTGTATCTGGTTTTATTTATACGACGACCACAACTGGTTTTAAGAGCGGAGGAAGGTATCGAACTAAGCAAGGTGCTATA
>JBFYMH010000137.1:0-3116 GCA_041305005.1 Thermoplasmatales archaeon
ATTCCATCAAGCGTTATGTTTAGAGAGCATGAAGTTGAATACCGTATAAACGACAGTAGTGCAAAGGCTGTTATTACAACTCCAAAGTATGTAAAAGAGGTCCATGCAGTAGAAAAGAACTGCAAAACGCTGAGGCACATCATTGTTGTTGGTGATTCGCAATTGGGAGAATTATCCTTCGACGACATGATAAAAGAATCATCAGAAAATCTGGAGCTAGAGCCCACTAGCAGCACAGACATGGCATTTTTCTGTTATACATCTGGCACTACCGGTAATCCAAAAGGGGCTGTTCACTTACATCGCTGGGTACCAGGAAATGATCCTAGTGTGCTGTATTGGCAGAACGCAAAAGAAAATGATATCATAGCCCATACTGGTGACTTAAACTGGATTTATCCTCTGGGCAATGGTTTTCTTTATGTTTGGAGATGGGGCATCACCACTTTTGTTTATGAAGGAAAGTTTGATCCAAACAAATGGTTTGAATTGATGGAAAAGTACAAGGTGACAAATCTTGCTTCTGTTCCAACTGCGTATCGAATGTTTCTAACTGTGAAGGATGCTGAGAAAAAATATAATCTGAAATCCTTGCGCCATTGCATATCTGCCGGTGAACCATTGAATCCGAAAGTTATTAGTGAAGTGAAGAGGCGGTTCGGTCTTGATGTGTATGATGGCATTGGTATGACAGAAGTTATGGTTTATGTTTCAAATATGAAGGGCATGAAAATAAAACCTGGTTCCTGTGGTAAACCTCATCCAGGTCACATCTGCGCTCTAATCGATGAAAACGGTGAGCCGGTGCCACAAGGTGAATCTGGTGTTCTTGCAATTAATAAAAAAGATCCTGGTTTGTTTAGGGAATATTGGAATAAATCTGAAAAGACTGCTGAGAGTTTTAAAGGCGAGTGGTTTTTGAGCGGTGATGTACTGTATCAGGATGAAAAAGGATATTTTTGGTTTAGTGGTAGGAACGATGATCTGATTAAAGCAAGTGGCTATCGTATTTCGCCTTTTGAAGTGGAATCAGCGATTATATCCCATCCTGATGTTTTGGAGTGCGCAGTTGTTGCTAGCCCTGATGAGATGCGTGGTACGATCATAAAGGCGTATGTGATTCTTCATGATAGGAATAAGGCTTCAGATAAACTTGTTAAGGATATTCAGGAGCATGCAAAAAAGGTTGCTGCTCCGTATAAATATCCGCGTGAGATAGAGTTTGTTACTGAGCTTCCTAAGACTCAGAGTGGTAAGATCAAAAGAAAAGAGTTGAGAGAACGTGAGATGGAAAAGAAAGGTGTTGTGAAATGAATATAATTGTTTGTGCGAAACAGGTTGTCGACGTGTCTGAGATAAAGGTTGATTCTAGTACGAAAAAACCTATACTAGCTGGTGTGCCTCAGAAGATTAGCGACATTGATAAGAATGCGCTTGAAGAAGCAATTAAGATAAAAGAAAAACACGGAGGGAAAATAACTGTTGTTACTGTTGGTCAGTCTGATGCAAAAGAGCGTATAAAGGAGTTGCTTGCCATGGGTGCTGATGAGGGTGTTTTGGTTGTGCCACCGCAGAATGCTGATTACTCGGTTGTATCACATATACTTGCTGGTGCTATCAAAAAAATTGGGAGTTACAACATTGTTCTTTGTGGTGAGGCGTCAATTGATATGTTCTCTGGTCAGATGGGGCCAAGGGTTGCTGGTCTTTTGAATATCCCTCAGATAACATATGCTCAGCATGTTAACGTAGAAAAGGACAAGGTTATTTCTGAGAGAAACCTTGGTGACAAGGCTGTAACAATCGAATCACCTTATCCCGTTCTTATCACTGTTACTAAGGAGATTAACCAACCAAGGTTGCCTAGTCTTATGCAGATTCTGGCGTCGTCTTCTAAACCGATTCATGAGTGGCCTGCTAACGATGTTGCTTCTGGTAAACTTGAGCCTAAGATTAAAACTATTGATATTAAAGGTGTGCCTATGGCGCGAAAAAACGTAATATTCAAGGATGATCTTGATCAGTCTGTGACCAAGCTTGTTGATGAACTTGCTAAGGTTGGAGTGCTGAGGTGATAAAAGATGGTACTAGTTTATTCTGATGATAAGAAACTGACGCTTGAGCTTCTTAATAAAGGTAAAGAGTTATCAAAAGAATTAGGCAAAAAGGTTACTGCCATTTGTATAGGCCATGATTCTTTTGCTAAGGAATATCTTGAGCATGGTGCTGATAATGTGATTGCTGCTGAGACAGATCTTCATACTTTTAAGGCTGAGGAATACGCAAGCATCCTTGAGAAGATAGCAAAAGAAAACAACAACGAAGTCATTCTTATTGGTTCAAACAAGAATGGTAAAGAACTTGCTGGGCGTCTCGCAGCAAAGTTGGACACGGGTTGTGTAACTGATTGTATAAATGTTCATGTGAAGGACAACAAGATTGTTACTGAGCGTATGGTCTATAGTGGTAACGCTATTGCTGTTGAACAGTTTACATCGCATCCGCAGATTGTTACTATCCCGCCTAAAGCATTTAACCCACTACCAAAAAATGAGGGGCACAAAGGCGAGGTTATAAAGAAAAAGTTTGATTTTGAAAAATCACCCTCCAAGATTACAAAGGTTCAGGAGATGAAAACAGAGGGAGTAAGCGTCGAGGATGCTGAGATAATTGTTTCATGTGGTCGTGGTTTCAAAAACAAGGATGACATAAAACTTGTGCGGGAACTAGCTGATGTGTTGAAGGGTAGGACTGTTGGTTGCAGTCGTCCGATTGCTGCTGATCTTAAATGGCTTTCCGAGGATCACTGGATTGGTTTGTCTGGTCATAAGGTGAAGCCGAAGTTGTACATTGCATGTGGTATCTCTGGTCAGATACAGCATATAGCTGGTATGCGTGATTCCGGTGTCATTGTTGCAATAAACAAGGACCCTGAGGCTTTGATCTTTAAATCGGCTGACTACGGAATAGTTGGTGATTTGTACCAGGTAATACCAAAACTTACTAGTGCTATTAAAGATAAAATGGGATAAAAAAATTGTCTCATCTATCTTTATATATCTCATATTCTTTTGAGATGAAAAATAAGTGTTGATTAGAATGAGTAGAGAGCAAGA
>JBFYMH010000138.1:0-3889 GCA_041305005.1 Thermoplasmatales archaeon
CATAAGAGACAATTTCATTCATATTCTCAAACAGATCAATATAAGCAGCAGCAATTGCTCCATAACTGTATGTCATTTCAACAAGATACAGATCGTAGCCTTGAGGTAACCACTCCTCAAATGTTTTTCTGCTTTTAGCTGCTTCTACCGGAATACTGTAATGATGACATTTATTTTTCAAATAGAGCCCGACATCATATTCTCCTTTTATAGACTGCAGGCATGCAACTTTCAATCCTTGTGATCTGTAAAGTTTTTCCAGAATTATTGAAGATGTAGTCTTCCCCTGCCCAAAAACAGAACCCAGAACACAGACATTATTTTTACCACTATCCAGATTCTCAACTGCTTTAACAATGTCTGTTTTATAAGCTCCTGTCAGGGTGGCTGCACCAAGTATCCCCACTGCTTTTAGGAAGGTGCGCCTGTCCATCTCGATATTACTAATGGTCTTCTTTTTATCCCCAATATCTGAACTCTTATTCACAGCAAACTCTCCTGCAGCATGTGTTAAATTGATCTCTGGGAGTTTCATTTTTAATATGGTCCCAGAATAGTACTTCTTTTATTTTCTGTGGGTATTTTCCTATGATTGTCTGGTTTCTTGAGCAATCCCAGTAAGTTCCATCGGTGAGAACTGATAACCCTAACACTCCGGCAATGCAGCCTTTTTCAATGCAGCTGCTGGTCAAGTGAATTCCTTTATTCTGTGCTTTTTTCAAAGCATAGTCCCGAACTTTGAGCCATTCGGTGAATGAAATTGGTTGCAAGCTGCTTTCTCTGATCGGCTGGAAAATATTACAATTAAGAGTTGAAGAACCGGTTTCAGCACACAGGCCTATAACATGGTCAATACAATCCCTGTTCATCCGGTTGACTGTAAAACCAATTCCATGGCTGATCCTATGTTCTCTAAGTAAGTTCAGGGCTTCCACTGCTTTTTGATAACTGCCTTCTCCACGAATATGGTCATGGATAGTCTCATTTCCATCAATGCTGACCTGTATTCCGTCATTCCTTTTGAGGATGGAGATGTATTTTGGTATCAGGATACCATTGGTGCTAAAGCTGATCCTGCCGCCATTTAGCTTTCTTACAATATCACACACTTCCGGGAAATGCGGATGCAGGAACGCGTCACCACCGCTAAGGATGATG
Organism: Thermoplasmatales archaeon; assembly: GCA_041305005.1. GTDB lineage: Archaea > Thermoplasmatota > E2 > DHVEG-1 > DHVEG-1 > JARYMC01. Next base: position 1,159 of record JBFYMH010000138.1, read on the forward strand.
TTATTATGTGGCAGTGGAAAATCCGTCTGAAGAAAGTCCTCACAGATTCCCTTGATCATTTCCAAAGACATCCAGCTATTGCCAGCGTTCATATAACAATGCTTACAACTTAATTGACAGAAGTCCACTATGTGTAAGTCCAGAAAATTGGCTACCAATATACCACCCTAAACAAGCTCTAATTTTAGATGCATAGAATTGACAAATTCTACTCAATTAGTAGCCAATGTGGTGTATTGTATATAAACCATAATTTTTGAATTATATGTGTATGGAATTTAGGTAATAGTTTAATTGATATGAACTTACAATTCCTTTAATCATATTAAAAACATGATCATGTGCCTACATCAATAGCAATACATATCTATGTTTTTACAGAAACGTGCACTAGAAGATCATTAGCATATTTCGAAAAGAATATAACACTAATGACCTATATTTAAGAGATTTAGTTTAGCTCATCTCTTATGTAACCTAAACTGCTGCTTTTATCTTTGATTTGAAAATCTTTTTCTCTGATTATGTCTGTTAACATGTCTATTATTTCTTCAGAATCCTTACCTTCAGAATTGATACCCATTTCTTCAGCCAGCTTTTTAATTTTTTCCGTGATCTGTGGCATATTCCTGTTAGTATTTGATTCATAAAGTCCGTTACTATTCGATTCTGCTTCATGCAATGCTTTTTTAAATTCTCCAATTGCATTTATAACGGATTGTGAAAAATCCAATAATTTGTCAGGACCAAAAAATATGAGTGCAGCAATAACCACTACTATGAATTCCACTGAACCTATCATTTAATCTGATAAACCAAAGATTTTCATCTACATATACTTTTTTAAAGACAACGTTAATACAATTTTGATAACAAAAACCCAACCTCAAAGAGTAGTATCAAAACTATTGCACAAAGTACCTGGGATATGAAAGTAGGGTCTGGGGACATAAATGCAGCAAAACCAAGCAAACTCGTATATACTAATATTCTTTGTTTGCGAAGTGTGTTGTAATTAATCAGTTTCATTTTGATGGCACTGATCATTAAAATTGGAAGCTGAAATGCAATTCCGAAGCCAAGTACTAATGTTGTTACAACCGAAAGAACAGTTTCCACAGATAATTGAGCATCTGCTGTGTTATTGGAATCTAATAGGAAATATTTGAATATCAGTGGCATGGCTAAAAAATAGGCAAATAAAAATCCAAGTGTAAAAAATAGGATAGAAAAGGGTATGATTTTACGCAAATACCGTTTTTCATTTTCATATAGTCCTTTTGAAGCAAATTTAAATGTTTCATATATTAATATTGGTATAGTTAAAGCAATTGCAATTGAACAGGATAATTTTAACCTGGCAAACATCCATTCCAAAGGTGAGTATACCACTAACCCTACTTGAGATAAAGTAGAAATGTCGCATACGTTTTTTATGATGCTACCTGAAAACAAATATGATATACATATGGAAACAAACAGCACGATTAAAACTCTTATTATCATCTTGCGCAATTCATCAAGGTGATAACTTAATGGCTGCTTAATGTCTTCAGCACTATGATAAAGTACAGAATTACTGTCATTCATGCTGTAATTGCCAGTATTATTCATTTTATGACTCTTTGCTCCCTGTTAGAATAGCTTGACACCATATAATAAAAAATATATGAGTATAAACGTATAGGTATAATATGATTCTTAATTATGCACATAATCTAAAAACATTACTACTCTTGTTAAAGAAAAAATTTGCTTATATTGCAGTTGCTTTCCTTCTTGGTTTCATACTTTCATTCCATTTTTCAGCTTCGATGATATCTCATATTAAAAACACGCTTCTTCCAGAAGGAGCGGTACTCGTATACGTATCTCCTCTTGAGATTCTCCTCCTTAAAGTTAAGATAGCGATTGTATTGGGTTCTCTTTTTGCCCTTCCTGTTATTGCATATTCTATCGGCAGGATGTTTTTTACGAGTAAGAATGAACTCATTCGCATCAGCCGTTTCAGAATATGGACATATTTTTTTGCTTCACTGATCACTTTTCTCCTTGGAGCATCATATGCTTATTTCCTAATGCTGCCTCTCTTCATAAAATTTCTTTATCTTAACTCTTCTGTGTCGGGCATCTCCGCCACATATTCAATCTTCAAGTTCATATCTTTAACAGTGCAAGCAACGGTTATATTTGGACTTATTTTTGAGCTTCCGGTTGTGTTGCTTGTTTTAACGAGATCTAATTTGATCCGGTATTCAACACTTGTTGCATACCGAAAACATATCTATGTCCTGTTTCTTATTATAGGGGCACTGATTACACCACCAGATGTTTTCAGTCAAATGCTTGTTGCTATCCCTTTAATTGTACTTTTTGAAATTAGTTTAATTATCGTGAGATTTACTGGTGCCAAAAAAGCAATGAACTAAAAGTGAAATTAATAATTGGTTTAGGTTTTTATCATAAATATAAAAATTTGAGATAATATATTCAGTTATGTTAAATATTGCACCATGGATGTTTACATGTAAAAAAGGATAAATTTAGTAATCTATCGAACATTTGAAGAAATCGGTTCCTCAACAGTCTGTTCGATGTCTTTAAGTGATATTTCTGCCTTTTTTTGTGCTTTTTTAAACTCACCAATTGATGATCCCATAGAACGTGCAAGTTCAGGCAGTTTATCAGCTCCGAACAACAGCACCAACGCTGCAAATATAATCATCAATTC
>JBFYMH010000139.1:0-5555 GCA_041305005.1 Thermoplasmatales archaeon
AAGAATACATAAAACAATTCACACTCAGAATACCTGAGAACATAGCAAAAATAGACAGATTAACAGAAATATTCAAAACAAGGGTTACAGACACACCAAAAATCGTATTCAAAGTTTTAGATGAACAAAAAGAGAGACTTGAAAAAGCAAAGAATGCACATGGAGAGTACATACTGCCCGAAGATTTAGATTAGATATTTGTTTCTGCCATTGTTACAATTCAAAACTTATTTTTATAATAATAACGTAATTTTTATAAAGCTTTAATTTAATAAATATTAAAGGAAAAATAAATATAATGATTAATATTATCAATATAATGAAGAAAATTGGTCGGGCGAAGTAGAAATTGAAAATTAAAACCTCGAAAATTGTCATATTTATGGTATTCATATTATTTCTTAGCCAACTCTCGATCGCGGCTCCAAACATTAAGGCAACCCAAGGTGGACCATATTCTGATCATCTGAAGGGCGGATGGCTTGAGATTCAGGATGGTGTAAGAATCATTCATCTGAATGGTTCCTATTACGATATGGGTTACCAACTTGGAATTTTATTGAAAGATGATTACCTTGTAAGTCGACGTGCATGGCTTTCATGTCTCAATGTATCATTTGAAGATATGATGGTGCTCTGGGATTTTGTAAAAGACCGTATGCCACAGAAATACAAAGATGAAATCCAGGGTAGAGCCGATGCACTCGGTTTAACGTTCAATGAAACCGCTACAATGGAAGTTCTTGAACTTGCCGTTCATGGACATATAAAATGTTCTCATTTTGCAGCTTGGGAATCAGCTACTGAAGACGGTAAATTATACCATTTTAGAAGTTGTGACGGCTCTTTAAATGTGAAAGATCCTATGACTGGAAAATACGCCTCTGACGATCAAGTTATAATTGTTAGAAAACCTTATGAGGGATACGCCTCAGTGGTTATTGGTCCTTGTATGGAGGTCGGAACTGATGGCGGTTTTAATGAATATGGAATAAGCACCAGTTATTCATCGGTTATAACACCCGATATTTCAACGAGTGGTTTATCGTCTGGTATTAGACGAAGGATGCTTCTCGAACAAGCGCGTACGCTTGAACAAGCAATTGATATATACAGCAAAAATGCAACTGTCGGATGGAATGAAATTATTTCAGATGGCAAAAACTCAACCGCTGTGGCAATAGAACAAAGTGCTAATTATAATCGTGTTTGCAATTGGAACGGCTCTTTTGAGAACAGATGTCCATCGCAGATAATAGATCATGTTATAAGACGGGGTAATTTCTTTCTTGACCCTGTTTCAGCAGGTTTCAAGGAAGACGTTTATAAAAAAAGTGGATTTTTTAGGTACATTTTATATGGTTTAGGTTTCAAAACAGATTATTTCTATTTTTGTAGAATTATGCATTATAAAGTAATGAGCAAAGCAATTGGAAAAAATTGGGGCAGTCTTAACCTGAGCAATATTATGAATATGATGAGATCAGTTTACCAGGGAAAAACTAGCATTTCTTACAATATCATGCAAAAAACAATCGGAGAATATTCAAAAACATGGTTTCAATCAGTTGTTTGCCCTGAAACAGGAGAATTACTTATTTCTTTTTCAAATGGAGAAAAGACAGCGTTCCTTAATCCGATTCATCATTTCAACTATTATGAATTAATAAATGCTGTCCCCTCATAATTTTATAATGTGAACGTCCAAATTTCAGGCTCAGCAGGCAAATCCTCTTTTTCTATATCTATCTCGTTACCAACTTTTAGTATCTTTCCCTTATTTTTATCTAAAAATTGATCTATACCTGCGATTGGTATAGACAAACCACCTATCTTGTAATGCATAGGTATAGCTATTTTTGGTTTTATTTTGTTTATTATCTTACATGCTTTTTCCGCGTCAATCGTAAAAGTTCCACCAACCGGTATAAAAAGGATGTCAACTTGACCAATCTTGTTTAATGTTTCTTCTTCAAGATCATGCCCAAGATCGCCTAGATGACAAAAATTTATCCCATCTAAAGTAAACTTATAGATAATATTTTTACCACGTTTCATGCCATGTGACTCATCATGAAATACCGGTACTCCTTCTATTTGAACGTTTGATATGTTTCTTTTCCTTTCATCAGTTACAACCTTTGAATCCTCTTTTTCCACCAACTTGACACCACTATCATGATCATAGTGGTTATGCGACACTAAAATAATGTCAGCCTTTGCGCTAGGCGCTGGTATACCAATCGATTTCCCGTCATGCGGGTCGGTTATAACAGTGACCTCGTTTGTTATCTCGAAACATGAATGACCATGCCAACGTATTTGAAGCAAACTATATAGCCTCCTCCCGATAAATCAAACTAATAATATCATCATTATAAATATGTTATGGCCTCAACCGACCAAACTTTATGTAATCTATCTTATCATTGTCTACTCTTGCAAAAACAATTTCTTTGTTAACTGAATGAGCTAGACGTACCGCTCTGCTTATCTCGGCCCACATGCTTCTAAAACCTTTTTCAACAACATGAACAAGATACTCAGCATGTGTCTTGTCAGGCTGATTGGTATAAACACGGAAATGTGTACCAAATTTAAAACCGGTTTTAACAATCAACCCACGTTTTTTCAAATCACTAAAGACCAATAGGCGATTATCTATATCTGGTTGAGTATGTTTCACTACCTCAAAAAAATCCTTTTTAGAAAGACCTTTACCACTCTTTAAATCCCTTATATTGACAACATTTTTTTCAAACAAATACAAAGCCTCAACCATTGAGAGCTGCAACCCACTACCAAAAGACTTTCCATAAAACTCTTTATCTAACAAATCTCTAGCGTTTTCAAAAATAATTACTCTATTGCCAATTAGAAAACCATCAACTTTTATAAAATCCCTTTCATGTATGCTACCTTTCATATCCAACAAAGTAACATCATAATAAGTGATATCTCCCTCCTCATCAACAATTGTAAACCACAACTCACCCCCTCTCTTAATAACTGTATTGACCAATCTTTTCGTCTCATCTATATCAAAGAAGTCCCTCTCAGAAAAAGCCTTTAACAAACATATTTTTTCTTTCTTCTTATCGTTTTCTTGTTTTTGTACACAGAAATCAAAATCATCGTGTAACTTTACCGTTAGTCCTCTTTTTCTAAGATCTTTGAAAATCAAATATTTTATTTCAAAATGAGGCATAATTTCAGATGATACTTTTACTAGACTCTCAAAATCCATTTCATTGCTATTTTTGTATATCCTAAGTTTTCCTTCATCCAGTAAAAAAATTCCCTCGATTAGATCTAATTTTAGATTGTTACCACTAAGTGTTTCACCGAAACTACTCCTCGTATAAAATCGTCCAACGTCTCTCGGTTTTTTAACAATGATCTTATCTTTAACTAGTTCTCCGGATGCTTGCATTATAAAAACGTAAGTTATACTAGTTTATTTGTTTTTCTTGTAATATTCTGTTATACTTCTAGGTGCCCATTTCTCGTCAAATTCATCTTTTCGATTCCTATGCAGTATTCCGCAGACCAACAAACCTATGCCTAAGCCAAATGCTATGCCAACTATCAAAACCATTATGAGATAGTCTGAGTATCTACCAAACATATAATCAAACATTCTATTTTCCGTGTTCACCTCAGGCACTCCAACATATCTTGATGATGTTACGCCTGTTGAGAAATTAGCAAAATTTATTGCACCAGCTATAAAATCACTATACTTGTAATAAACAATCGCGGAACTGGGCTGGGAATTATTCATTAGACTCTCAGCGTATTCATAGTAACTTACCGCTAACACAGGTTCTATACCAATGTTTCTGCTTTCACTTATGCTGCTGCTTGCGCTTTCACGTGCCCTCTCAATTTTCTCGTTTGTAATACCATCGACCAATTCGAGTGCCAAGTTTGCATTTACCAGTGCTTCCAAAGAATCAAACAATGCCGCAGCAGGATAGCCCTGTTCCATGTCGTTTTTTGCTGTTTCAAGCGAGCTTTCAGCATCGCTTATATAAGTTGATGTCTCTCCCATTTCATGAATTATTATACTGGAATAAACAATCGCTTGTTGGGTGTCATCTATATATTCTTCTGCGATATTTGTCAATATCGTAATGTTAACTTCACCGGTGTCGTTGAAATGTGATGATATGTCAAGCCACCAACCTACGCTTTTACTTCTTTCAACCGCGAATGCTATTTTGTACAAAGCAGCCAGATAGTCATTGTTCTCATAGCTATCACTCGCCTCAGTCAAATAGGTTTTTGCTTCTGATGCACGGTTTTGTGCAGCACCCACGCATTGCAGCGATATAACACCTTTTATCTCCGAGTTTTTTGCTTCCTCGCTTTTGTTACTGCAGAAAGAAGTCGCTTCATTAACAAGTGTTGATATGAACTGATTTGCATCACTTGAATTAAAATATCCGCAAGAGTAAATCACAAAACGTGAGTCAATCAATGATTGGAATGAGCTGCTTGTACTAGAATAATAAAATTCTTGGTCATAAGAATTCTGTGATTTTTTTAATTTATCTTCTGCGTTGTTAAGAAACTCAGTTATACTATTTTTATAATAGTATGGGTAACGATTTGAAACACTTGAATGATTTAACAAATCACTCGCATTTACATACTGATTTTTAGATTCTTTTAAGAGAGTTTCTGCCAGGGGTTTCATCGAATCTATGTAGTCTTTTGTTGTGATTTTTTTATCTGATTCAATTGCAGAAAACTCGTAGCCTGTAAAATAATAGACAGCATCTTCTATATCTGATACTTCAAGGACTTCGATGCCATATTTTTGTATTGCATAATCAGAAACATTCCTTGTTATTGGCCTGGTAGTTATCTGTGTCCAACCGTTGCTTTTTGTTGTTTCGGTAATCATCTCCGTGTACGTCATCTGACCCTTTGGAATAAGGAACCGTGTTGCTCCAACAGATGCAGCTGCATCAATTTTCTGCTTTATACCACCGATGGGGCCGATACTTCCATCAGGGTTTATCATACCAGTCATAACTGTTTTATCATTTACAGTCCAATTTTCAAGTAACGCAATTGTTGCTAGAGTCATAACCGCTCCGGCAGATGGGCCGCCTATGACTGGTGAAGAGGTTCTTACAACAAAGAAGAAGTCATAGTTTGATGGGTTTACTGTGCAATTTATATCTTTTTTTACAAACGCCCCTGCTACTTTTACTGCCAGTCGAGCCGAACCTTGCATATCAACCTCTGTAAGAGGCAGGGTATCAACAAAAACCCTTCCACTGCCATTGCTTTGTATAGTTAGTGTTACAGTAGAGATCACACCCACGTATCCTTTGTCTGTTTGGGCGACAGCCGGTGCATAAACCGTGCAGTTACGATAACGAACAGTAACCTCGCCTTCATATATTTCGCCAGGTAAGTTAGCTATTGAATATTGACAAAACGAACTAAATATAATTAGAAAAATTACAGTTATCAATAATGTTTTTTTAAGCATTTTACCACCAGATAAAAAATGCGTATTGCTGATCCAATACTAAAGA
>JBFYMH010000140.1:0-15063 GCA_041305005.1 Thermoplasmatales archaeon
CTTTAGTAAGCCATCGTTGATCAAAGAAATAACCAACAAACTTCTTCCAAGCATTCTTCCCATCAATGTACTGTCTCTTGTCAATGAAATCATTACCAACCTCATCAAACAGAGCAGCCAAGGTAAGAACAATCAATGGTAGTATGAGCAGCTGAACACCCAACACTACAACACCCGCTATAACAACAACCATACCAAGGAAATGGGCGTAGTTGTCAATCTTGCCCTTTAGAAGAACACCTAACAAAATAGCCAACAGTATAGTAGCGGACGCCGCATCAATAAACATTGTATATGCCCACAATACACCAAGGAGCGGAGCAACCGCATAAGCTATTTTTTTGTTGAAGATTTTTTCATCAAAAGCATCATCGATGTACTTAAGACCAGCACCCAATATTGCATACGCTACAAGAAAGAAATACATTCTTTTTTACCCCCGATACATTTCATTCCATTCGTTTCTTTCATCTTACCAATCTCTATAAGGACTTAAGAAAACATAAAGCCCCACTCCTATAAAATCCTACAAAATTCCAAAAACAGCATATTTTGTTTACGTTTGTAGGAAAAACAGGAAAAAACCATATTTTAAAAAAGCTTATTTATACGTTGAACAAATTGTTTTGCTGATTTTAATACCGATTCTGATTCTTCTTCAGTTGTATGATGATAGAGAGTATATTGGTCTTGATGACGGACATCACGAATCCGATCTAGTAAAACTACCCATTCTTCTTCTAAAGAATCTTCATCCACATATTTCTCTAGGTATCGTGCGATACAATAATGGCTTTTTTCTCGAATGCCATCCCTAAATAATATTGCTCGTGCAGCATGAAACATAGCCATATATGCAGATGCTATACATGAATCATAGGCATCAACTGTCATATTTTTCTCTGCCTCGCCGATCCATTGATCAGCCTTCCTAATGCTTTCCATTCCTTTTTCTTTTGATGGTTGCACCTTTGTCAACAAACCACGTTTAAAACAATCATCATAACCCGTCATAGTAATTCACCCCATAAAGAAAGAGAACCGTTGCATAATGAAGAAAAGAACGGCTCATCTTTTTTAATCTGTTCAAATTTTTGTGGAGTTAAAACCAAGAGTTGTACGTCTGAATGGGTCATTTCTCTCAATATTTTTACTAAATCAGCAAGTTCTTTTTCATCTGGATAAGAATCAACTTTTATCCATATATCAAGATCACTATTCGCTGTATTTGTACCATGGACCCAACTACCATACAATCCAATTCCTTTAATAAATGATTTTTTCTTAATCCTAGGAATATCAATTTTATTGATATTCAGAAATATTTTGATGACTCGTGTCAAAACATGATCAGTTGGATGATAACCATTTTCGTAATACAAAATACCTAGTTTCTGTAAATTGGAGAGAAATTGAGAAACAAGCCCCTTGCTCACAGATAATTCTTTAGAAACTTTTGTAACTGTTGATGTTTCTCTATATAAGACAAATTCAAGTATCTTTACCCTTTGCGGTGATGAAAAAAGCTCGTAATTCATATGATATGTAATATTGTTCATGATATATGAACTTTTTGTTCATGATTTATAAACAGTTTGTTCATAGAATGTAAACATCCTATCTTTTATTCTCATAGAAAAACGGAAAAAAACCCAAAAGATTTGTGCTAATCAGAAACCAGTAGAAACTCTTCTTTAACAGGCTGAGTAACAAGCCTGGTATTACATCTTAACGGCAAACTCAAATAACAATCATCCTCATGAAAAACAATACTGTTTTGTTCAAATGATTCTAAGACAGTAGCTAGTTGCTGCTCGGAAACATCTGGAAAACGTTCCTTTAGGTTACAATAAGATATAACATCGGTACAGGCAAGGAAAATTTTTCTTTCAGTTTCATCTAAAACGTAGATCTTAATTTCTTGGCCATCCCTTCTATCATATATTCTTACAAAATTTATGCCGTCTACAAAATAAAAAATCAGTTTATCGATAGGCGTATTTCTTTTTACACCTTCTAAAGCTAATCGTTCGCGTTCTTTTCGCCAATCATCCACAAGTTGATCCCAGTTGTTTTCGCCTAAATCGTTTTTTCTTTTAAAACCGTAAACAAAACTGATACCTTTATCCAAAACTTCCATCGGATACATCATCTTATCCAATGGCGCATAATCCAATGATTCTATGTTAAACTGCTCGGGGTTCTTTTGTATAGGGCTGCCATAAAAAACTTTAAGTGGGCATACCTGTGGGGGATCAAGGTGCTGTTTCAGAAGTTGAACCGTCTTTTTTGTTTCTTCAAAGTCAATCAGTTCTTCGTTAGGATAATTCACCACAAGATTATACTGATTTTCGATACCGTTTTCTTTACAAAATTTCAGAGCAGCTATATTATCAATCACTCTAGCACCTTTATTCATTTTTTTAAGGTAATTAGTGCTAAATGATTCTATTCCTGTTTGGATTATTGTGAAACCGGCTTTTTTCATCAAAACATATTCATCGCTTTTAAGTTGTCCTGCACGTGCCTCTACGACTAAATTATAGTCTTTTCCCAATTTTATCAGTTTTTCAAAAAGAAGTTTATAATCTGTTTTCGGTAAAGTGTTACCAATAATCTGAAAATCAAGCATGTTGTATTTATTTGATAAGAACTGTAATTCCTCTATAAAGCGGTCAACACTCTTTTCTCTATATTTCTTGAATTGGATGTTTAAGTTGCAAAATGTGCAGCGATTCCACCAGCAACCACGTGATATCTCAATAGGTAGTCTCCCATAGTATGCAAAGTATTGTTTAAGCTCATCAGATGCTGTTTCAAGCTGTTCAAAAAATGAACCATAAGAAGGAATAGGCAAACTATTGATATCGATTATCTCTTCTGTTTGGTTCCACAAAACATCATTCCCAGTTCTATACATTAACCTAGGTATGGACGAATGATTTTCGTAATCTGAGGCTAGACGATAAAGTGCTTCTTCCCCTTCGCCTGAGACAATAAAATCAACATAAGGGAATGTTTTTAACACGTTCAGCCCCATATTATCAACGGTTCTACTACCACCAAAGATTATCTTCTTCTCAGGGTAAAGTTCTTTTATTTTTTTTGCTACGGCAAGAGAAGGAAACAGTTGTCCATAGTTCAACGTGAAACCAATTATATCATACATCTGCCAGTTTATATTCTCAATAACCCAATGATAAAACTCATCGGTTTTCTGAATGTAAACATCAAAATTGAATTGCTGTGTTTCTCTATTTTTTGTCACCGTTTTTTGAAAATATTCTCTAAATTTTTCTTCTTCTTTAGTCCAATGTTCTGGAAAAACATATCTGGAAAAAACCATTTGGGCGGTATAAGAGTCATTTGGTGGATAGATAAGAAAATTGTAATTTTGCAAACCATAGGAATCTACTGCTTTTAAGTAAAGATGCTGTGTTTGTATAGAAATGCCTCTTTCCCTCAGATATGTTTCTAAAACAGCCAGTTGTATAGAAGGTATAGAAACACCAGCAAAAGGCATAGAAATCAACAACACATTTTTTTTATCAGCGTGCATCTCCAAATCCATATTTTTAATTGAAAAATTGCTTATATAATTAACTCATGAAAGATTTCTATTTTTTATGGAAAAACTGTTAAATACTTAAGGGATAACAATTTGGTTGATTGCCCTTGAAAAATAAGATACTTCTAGTAGATGATGATGTTGATATAGGTTTCACTGTTGATTTAACTTTGAGTAAATCAGGTTATGAAATGAAATACGTGAAAAGCGGAGAAGAATGCATTGATCTTTTAGAGAAAACAGATTATAAACCTGATCTTATTTTGTTGGATATTATGATGCCCGGGATGAATGGTTGGGAGGTTTATAAAAGACTTAAGGAAACTCCTGGCCTTGAGAAGATTCCTATCGTTTTCCTTACAGCCCGTGTTGATCATACTGCCGAGGACGCTGGCAAATTCCTTGGCGACGATTACATTGAAAAACCCTATGACGCTGAAGATTTAAAGAAACGAATCTTAAAAATTCTAGGTTCTACATAGTAATTTATTTTGAAAAAATAGCTGATGTAATTGTTAGATTAAAAAAATCTAATTCTTCGTTAGTTTTTTTAGTCCCCTCTGCTGCCGTGTAAATCAGTAAAAATTCCTTGTCTTTAAAGTAGTTTTTTATTTTCTCTTGAGACTCAAAAATTTTGAGTCCAAGAATCCCTTGCCTACCTATACATGAAACCATATACCCAAATTGAGGATTATCACAAACCGTAATATCATCTAGTGAGTTGATAATATCATATTCTGAAATTTTTGTTATGAATATCTCATCTTTTTCTAATCTTGACATGGTCCCAATATAATTTCCTATAAATGCGCCTATAGGTCTTAAAAATATTTTTTCATTTTTTTCAAATGTAAGAGGATACCGACCGATGATATCTATTAATTTTTCTTTTTCAAACGACTCTTTAGTCCAATTCATCAGTCGTAAAAATTCCGGTAGAGCTGGTTTATCATTTATTTTTTTGATAAATAATCTATCTTTTGATATATCTGTTATTTTGAAGTTGATATCTGTTTTTTCTCCTCTATGCGCAGATCTTAGGTCGAGATTTAAGTCTGTTTCTATTGCTAAACATACTACTGCTTCAGTTAGAATTTCTTTGTTGAAAAATTGATAATTGTTTTCCAGAGTGTAGCTGTTCATAATTGATCCATGTATAAGATTGAAGTCAGGTAATTCTCTTGAGATTTCTTCCAAAACTTCCTGTTCTCTTCCAACACCTTTCTGTGCTGTTTTTTGAGCGAAAGAAAACATTGACATCATTAACTTTGCAAATAATTTAGATTTTATATTGGTTGCATCACCAAGTCCGGGGATGTGTGGCATTTCTGCACCAGATACCAAACTAAAGATTATTTTGGTCTTGTAGTTGCTATTCAAACCTTTTTTTATCATTGTTGCGCATTGCCTTGCAGCTTTTTTTGGATTTCTTTTTGTATTTTTCCCAATTCCAATGGAAATGTTCATTTTTGGGCAATACACAGTTAAAACAGTTGCTCCTCTAGCGTAGCATCCATCTCTTGTCACAAAACCTGCTATATTACCACCTACAATTGGCGTATTATCTGGCAGACTGTTGTGCACAGAATCTAATATTTTTCTTAAGCCTTCATTTTCTTCATATTGTCCAGTGCAAAACAGCATGGCGAAATTTGGTTTTTGTTTCAATTTTTTAGAAATAGCCTCTGCAATTTCCTTTCCCACTATTTCTGCATCTTTATTTGATGATGTGAAAACATTTACTTCTAAATCCATTATCCCATCTGAATCATACATCTATTTAATGTTTTATAATGTTTTTTGTTTCTTCTTATACAGTATCTTATCAAAAATTTATTTACTTGATTAAAACGGAGGATTGAGTCTACGTTAATTATTTATATCGAAAACATGTTTTATTGAATGTAATTGAAGATGGGATAGCAAGTGAGAAATTCAAGAATTTGTGTTGTAAATAAATTTAATGATAAGTCAAACAGAAAGTTTGAGGCATATAAATGAATGAGATGCCCGAGATAGTAAAGGAACTCAGAGAAGCAGAGAAACTAGGTTTGTTAAATTGTTCAAATCAAACCCCTTCTTTGTGTTTGACAGAACCCAAGTTTGATGCTGGAGAGGATGATTCACAAGCTTTTGACTGCGAATCATCGAATTCATTTCCTAATCCTGGTAATTATAAAGATATACTCTTATTTTTAGATGGCAAAGGCTACATTAAAAAAATTAATCATGCAGGTCTTTTCTATTCAAATCTCTCAGAGGATTATATCTTGAATAAATCAATTTTGGATGTACCAGAAATTTTTGGTAAAATTGATAAATTATTAATTCAAAATTTATTTAGTAATATTTTAAACGGTTTGGAAAACAAAAGTATAACTGGAGAGTTTTTTGATAAATCAGGTGAAAAACAGGTATTTGATTTCTATTTTTATCCTGTGGAAGATGGAAACAAAATAAAATCAGTAGTAGTCATTGGTAAAAACAACACTTATCTTAAGCACATCGAAAATGAATTAATGGAAAATAAAACCAAATTTAATTCTTTAATCGAATATTTTGAGGTTATATCTGATACAACGATTTCCATAGGCCGAAAAGATCTTTTTAGTGACGTTAATGACATAATCTTCCAGATTTCGCCAAATGGGCGGATCTCTTACGTTAATTCAGCTGTAGATAAAATTGCTGGATATTTTCCGGAGCATATTATAGGGAGTAAGCTCTCTTTGTTAATCCCTAAACAGGACTGGGCGAGGCTTAGGAAACAGATTTTATCTAATAATAGGAAAGATTCTAATAAAAATTACATAGATAGGTTTGAAACCTTTATTAAAAAGAAAGATGGCACTCTTATCCCAGCTGAATTAAACGCTAAAGTAATCGAAAATAAAATTGAAATTATCGGCAAAAGAGATTCAGTGAGGATCCAAGGCAGTATTAGAGATATCACAGAACGTAAAAAAGCTGAGGAGGAGAGACTTAGGCATGCTGAAAAACTCAGGGAGATAAATGATCATTTGAAGATGGCTAATTCGGAGCTGAAAGCAACTCAGAATCAGCTTAGAATTTTGAATGAGGGACTTGAACATAAAGTTGCTGAGAGAACCGTTGAAATCGAAAAACTTTTGAAACATAAAGATGAATTTATTGGGCAGCTAGGTCATGATTTGAAGAGTCCACTTACTCCTCTTGTTGGCCTGTTGCCTTATGCTGAGGAGAAAGAAGATGATCCTGAGATCAAAGATATTCTTGTCATAGCAAATCGTAATGTTGGTTATATGAGAGATTTGGTTACAAAAACTCTTCAGCTTGAAAGACTTAACATGCCTACCTTTAAGCTGATTTTTTCAAATTTTAATATTCATGATTCAGTTGAAAAGATAATAGAAAACAAAAAATTTGGCTGGGATGAAAAAGGTCTCAAGGTACATAATAAAATTGATAAAAATTTTGTTATAACAGCAGATAGTGTTCAGTTTGATGAGCTTATAGATAATTTATTTACTAATGCTGTGAAATTTTCAAATAATGGTGGTACCATAACTTTTGATGCAAAAAAGAACGATGATTTTATCACCGTATATGTAAACGACACTGGCATAGGTTTAACTAGTGAAAATATAGAACATATTTTTGAGGAATTCTACAAGGTTGATCCCTCACGTCATGATCTTGAATCAAGTGGGTTAGGCCTCAGTATCTGTAAGCGTATTGTTGAGAAGCATGGTGGTAGTATCTGGGCTGAAAGCCCAGGCCTTGGTAAGGGTTCTACGTTCTATTTTGATATACCTACTAAAACAGACTGAGTTTGGTTGGAGTGAACATGAAGAAAAAAATAATGATTGTTGATGATGAACCTGATGTTGCGTTTACTATAGAATTTAGTATAAAAGACGATGAGAAATATGAAATCGTCAAAGCCAAAAATGGAAAGAATTGTCTTAACCTACTTGAAAATGAATCGCTACCAGACCTTGTTTTACTAGATATAATGTTACCTGACATGAGTGGTTTGGATGTTTATAAAAAAATCAAAGAAAATCCTATGTGGAAGAGTATCCCAGTTATTTTTTTGACAGCAAGAATATGCGATGAAGACAATACTCTTGAAAAATGCTTAGGTGACGATTATATAGAGAAGCCTTATGCTCCTGAGGATTTAAAAAGGAGAATCGAAAAAATTCTTAATAAAAACTAGTTTCTTTAATAAATAACCCTTGTTCTCTTTATTGCAAAATAATAAATACTTAGCAACAGATTTTTATTATTAATATGGCTAAACTGGATTTAAAGGACAGAAAAATACTTTATGAACTTGATCTAAACTGTAGACAATCAAATACACAAATAGGCAAAAAAGTAGGGCTTAAAAAAGACGTTGTTGCCTATAGAATAAAAAAGATGCAAGATGAAGGAATTATAAAGAATTTTTGGACAGCTATAAACACATTTAAACTAGGGTATAATGTTTTTAGAATTTACATTAATTTCCATTACGTAAACACCCAAATAAAAAATGAAATAATACAACATTTTACAAATTATAAAAATGCTTGGGCAGTAGTTTCAGTAAAGGGGCCTATAGATATAGATGTCGTAGTATGGGTTAAAAACGTTTATGAATTTTATGATTTCTTTGATAAAACTCTCGAAAAATATGAGGATTATTTTGAAAAATATACAATCTCAATATATATCCAGGCAGTTGGATACAAAAAATCATACCTACTTGATCAACCTGATAAATTTAATAGAAAAATGTACGAAACTATATGTGATGGAACAACCGAAAAGATAGATAAAATAGATTATACAATTCTAAATGAATTGGCCATAAATGCAAGAACTCCATTGATAGAATTAGCTGAAAAAATTGGGTGTTCATCACAAACGGCAAATTACAGAATCAAAAATTTAATTAAAAAAGGTGTAATTCAAGCATTTCGTGTCAACATTGATCTATCCAAATTGGGTCTACAAATCTTTAAAGTAGACATTTTTTTGAAAGAGTACAAACAAAGAAAGAATATAATCAAATTTCTAGATGATAAGGGATGCTTAGAATGTCTTAATGTGGCATCTGGATGGAGTGATATAGAACCAGAGATCGTGGTGGAAAATATGGATAAACTTATCCAACTTATGGATGAGATTAACCATAAATTTCCTAATGTAATCAGAAGATTAGAATATTGGATAATGGCTGAAGTTCACAAAGAACGCTGGCTACCAGAACTATGAGTATTTTTTACGAATTAAAAGAGATAAAGGGGAGTAATCTAGAAAAATTTATTTAACCATTACGGTTTGTGCCACACTGGGCATAACACCCATTATCCCTATACCAATAGTACCAGCTATAACAGCCGCTTTAATTACAATTGTTTTCATATTTTCTCTCACCTTCCCACATTGATATATATTAACATGGTATACTTTGTGTGTCATTGTTTATATACTTTTTGTGTAAAAATACCATTTCAGTAAAAATAGTATATAAAGAAGACTAACTAAGCAAAAAATATCGGTATCGTTTGTTTTAAACACAAGCCGATACTACTCATCGGTTCTCAACAGAGAATCAACAACAGGGGACAAGAACCTCTCGTAAATAAAACCCATATAACCAATAGAATCCTTTACAACAAAAATTTTCCCCTCATCACCAAAAAACGGGTTCGCAAAACGGTTACGATGTTCACTAACAAAACCCTTGTTCTGCATATCAAACAACAAACCAACAACCTGCTCCTGACCCAACCCTAGGTCAGATAAAAGCGTCTTAGGCTCCAAACGGCTCATAAGATTCCAACGACCAGACGAAAAACTATCATTACCATCAAAAAGCATGGAGCGGAACTCCTCACCATCCCTATCAAAAACAATCAAATTCCTCTGGTCCTGAGCATAAACATGGAAGAAAAAGAAATTCTTCAAAGACTCCTCCTCAACAGGAGAAAGACCAGGGACACTTCTGAACTCATCATGCAAAAACTGCTTAACCTCGGGAGAAAACTGCCTGTCCTTACCAATATCCCAGCTAAGGCCAAGGCCATCAACAACACCAATGAACTCCTTCATCAACCTATTCATCCTAGGATCCATAAGCAAAACCCGCTCAAACCACGGGCCATCATCCATATGCCACATAACACGATTAACCAAACAACCAACGCCACGCCCCGGCAAAAGACTAACCCGGTCCCTGAAATCATCGGCCTTGCCAAGAACCCGGTTCATCATAACAGAACCACAGATAGTATTACCCATGTCAGTGAGAGAAATAACTCCCTTACCACTATCAACACTAACACTTACAAGGTTCTTACCAACTAAATCATGTAATACTCTGTCATCAAAACCAAAACCTGAGAGGCCCTTAACAACGCCACCACTGTTTGAATATAATTTTAAAAGAGTATCAACTTCGCTATCATCCAACCGAGCAGACCCCTTCATATCTTCTTCCATGCCCATCCAACCTTTTTACCATAAATAATGTAAAGGGCTATAAAGCTTTTTATCAAAATATTACAGCTTATATAAAATCACAACAAACCAGATAAAAAACTTTGAATCATATCAAAAACATGGAAATAATCAAGACCTATCAAAATCACAAAGAACAATATCAAAACAATCAGAACAGTCAAAGCAAACTTTATAAGCTTCCAAACAACAACAATCAATACTATGCCTAAAAGAAAAACAGCCCACAACGGTATAGCAAAACCAAATACATCCATCTTAAACCAAAAAAATAAACCTCTAGAGGGTTATAATATTTTGCAAATATACTAAAACCTAAACTGTATTCCTTTTTTTTGTGTATATACAACAAGAATTCATAAAACCAAATACAGTTGAACGCAGGGAATATCAGGTAAACATAGCAGACTCTGCGACCAAAAAAAACACGCTAGTGGTGCTACCAACGGGCATGGGAAAAACAGTGATAGCACTTGTTCTAATAGCAAAACAACTACAGAAACAAGACAACAAAATACTATTCCTAGCACCAACAAAACCACTAGTGACGCAACACGCACAATACCTAAAACAAAACCTAACAATAGACGAAAACATCATAACGGTTTTCACAGGCGAGGTGTCACCAGAGAAAAGAAAACAAACCTGGGAAGACAGCAGAATAATAGTCTCAACACCACAGGTAATACAAAACGACCTGATATCAAAAAAAATTAGTTTAAAAGACGTCTCATTCATAATATATGATGAATCGCACCACGCAGTGGGAGACTATGCCTATGTTTATGTTTCTGAGATGCACCAAAAACAAAGAGAAACAGAACGCCTAGCACTAGGAATAACAGCATCACCAGGAAACGACGTAAAAACAATACTTGAGGTATGCAAAAACCTTGATATAAACAACATAGAGATCAGAACAAAATACGACCCTGACGTGAAACCATATGTTTACGACCTGAAAATAACATGGAAAGAAATACTGCTACCAAGAGACTTTGCATATACACTACAGCTACTAAAAAAATCTTTGTCAGAACGCCTACAATTCCTAAAAGACGCAGGATTCATAGAATCATCTTCTGTTTCAATGATAAACCGTACTAAACTATTGGATGCACAAAAAAGGATACAGGCCGAGTTACAAGCAAGTATGAAACCAGCAAGCATACTTTTCAAAGCAGCCTCAACACAAAGCGCTGCGCTAAAAATATACTATGCTATAGAACTACTACAGACGCAGGGGGTTAATGCACTAAAAAACTATTTCCAGAGGATGGGAAAAGAATCAGTATCAAAAGACAGCAGCAAAGCATCGAGAGAAATAATGGCAGACAGAAACATACTAGAGGCGATAGCTTACGTTAAATCCCTGAACATAGAACACCCAAAAGTACAAGAGATAACAAACATAATCAGTGAACAACTAAAAAATAAACCAGACTCAAAAATCATTGTTTTCACACATTACCGCGACACATCAGCGCATCTACTAAAACACATAGAACAGATAGAAAACGCCAAACCAGTACGGTTCATAGGACAAGCAGAACGAGATGAAGATAAAGGGCTCACACAAAAACAACAAGCCAACATAATAAAACAATTCAAAGAAGACACATACAACATACTGATAGCAACAAGCGTAGCAGAGGAAGGACTTGACATACCATCAACCGACCTAGTCGTATTCTACGAACCAATACCGTCAGAAATACGGACTATACAGAGACGGGGTAGAACAGGGCGTAAAATGCCTGGAAACGTCATAATACTGATAACAAAAGACACACAAGACGAGGCATACTACTGGGCAGCAAAAAGAAAAGAAAAACAAATGAGAAGCGAACTAGAGATACTAAGATCAAAAATAAGTAAACAGCTCGAAGACACAAAAACACTGTACGACAAACCCTTGGAAACACAAACAACACTACCAGACTACCAAAAACAGCAAAAACAGGTAACAATAATTGTAGATCACCGTGAATACCGCTCACCGGTAGCAAAAAACCTTACACTAAAAGAAGCAAACATAGAAGCACAACAACTAGACACAGGAGACTACATACTATCCACGAGAATAGGCGTAGAACGCAAAACCGTGGAAGACTACCTGGGATCAATGATAGAAGGCAAACTATTCAAACAAGCAGCGAAACTAAGAGAAGCCTACCCACGACCCATACTGATAATAGAAGGAGAAGGACTGCTAACAAAACGCAACATAAGCCACAACGCAATATACGGTAGCATGGTATCAATAATCGTAGACTTCGGCATACCAGTTATAACAACCAAAAACCCCATGGAAACAGCAAACTTACTATACATAATAGCAGCGCGTGAACAAAGAGACGAAAAAAAACCGGTTGCAACCAGGGGCGAAAAAACACCGATGTCAACGAGAGAAAAACAACAGTTCATAGTAGAAGGCTTACCAAACATATCAGCTGTACTAGCAAAAAGACTACTCGAACATTTCGGCAGCATAAAAGACATAGTAAACGCCTCAGAAGAAGAACTAAAAGAGATACAAGGCATAGGAAAAAACATAGCAACCGAGATACAAGAGATACTAAACACAAGATACTTAGAGGATTAAATTTATCTGCCCAAATATTTTTATCCCCTATCGCATTACACCGTTGATACTTAAGATGGTGAACTCTATGACACAAGACGACAAAATCATGCAGGTATGCGATGGCCTCAATATGCTTAATGAGGATAACTCAATCCCGAGGAATATACGGAGAGGTGCAGAGGAAGTAAAAAATATTCTTCTAAAAAAAACAGACCCATTGGACGTCAGGGTAGCAACAGCATCACAGAGATTAGATGAACTGGCAAACGACCCGAACATACCGCTTCATGGCAGAACCCTGATATGGAACATAATGAGCCGTTTGGAAGGCATAGTCTAAACAATTTTTCATTTAATTTTTATAAAAAAACAAAAAGCTTATAAAAAGGATCATGACAATTAATAAGGACTTAAATTAGAGAATAAATGGTTTGAGAGATAGGGGAGGATAAAAACTTATGATAAGAATAGGACCAGCAGGTATACCTCTTTCTTGTAAAGGACGAACAAACAAAGACGGTTTAGTCTATATTAAAAAGCAACTGAATCTAGATGCAATGGAGATACAGTTCGTCCGCGGGTTATACGTGATGGAAGATGAAGAAGCACAGTTTATTAAAGATTTTTCAAAAGAAAACGACATAGAAATACACGTCCACGCACCATACTACATAAATCTAGCTGGTGACGACGAATTAGAACTAAGCATAGAAAAGATAGTTACATCAGCAAAAGTAGCAGATAAAATTGGGGCAAAAACAGTGATAATACACCCAGGGTACTACGGTAAAGAGAACGAGAAAAAAACTCTGAAAAAAATTATAAAAAACACAAAGAAACTACAAAAAATCTTCAAAAAAGAAAAAATAAAAACTAGGATAGGCCTAGAAACAATGGGCAAACAAAAGGTGTTCGGCAGCCTAGATGAAATCATAGAAGTCTGCAAAAACGTGAAAGGCATTGTACCAATAATAGACATTGGACACATTCATGCAAGAGGAAACGGTTCTCTTAAGGAACGAGAGGATTTCGAGGTGATTTTCAAAAAACTGAAACCACTTAGATTGAAAAATTACCTTATACATCTCACAGGAGTTTACTACGAGGATGGAAACGAATACTATCACGTCCCAATCAAAAAAGGAGACATGCCCTTAGCACCGTTGATAGATGTTATAATTGATAACAACTACAACGCCACATTAATATCAGAGTCACCATTGTTAGAACATGATGCAGTTTATATAAAACTACAAGTGGAAAAAGCAATCATGAAACGAACTGGTAAAGAAACAGCAAATTATAAGGATCTAACGGAAATAACATGCAAAAAAAAGAAGAAAAAGAAGAAGAAATAGTTTTTTCAAAATCTATAAAATACATCCAGAGAAAAATAAACGATATACTAAATAGCGTATCAACTGATGACGTTGAAAAAATAAAAAAACTTTTTTTCAAATCAAACAGGATATTTGTTTATGGCGCTGGTAGATCGGGTTTGGTTGCAAAAGCATTCGCTATACGACTCATGCATCTAGGTTTTCAAACTTTTGTCATTGGTGAAACTATAACTGCTCCTGTGAAAAAAGGAGATGCAGTAGTAATAATTTCAGGATCAGGTGAAACTATTCCTGCAGTTATGACTGCTGATATTGCTCACGGCTTAGGCGCAAAAGTAATATCAATTACTGGAAAAAGGAAATCCGAAATAGCAAAATACGCAGATGTTACATTGTATCTGGCTGCAAGCTGTAGTGATGTTGAAAGGAAACGATATGCCCCTCTGGGTACACTTTTTGAAGCAAGTGTGTGGATTCTTTTGGACGGAATAATTGCTGATCTTTTGGAAAGCAAAAATGAGAATGAAGAGTCCATGCGTCGAAGACACGCAACGCTTGAGCAATAAAAAGAAAAATAAAAAAAGAAAAATTTTTTAATTTTTGGTTCTACTTTTTAAGTAGTAATTTCTGTTGTCCAATTATCTCTTGGCCGCCACCTAAAAAATTGTTTAAGTATACATCTATTGTTGTTGTAGCTCCTGGACTAACAACGAAAAGAGTAGTTGATCCAGAACCATCAATAAGTGGTTTTGTGGCTATAATCCGGTATTGGCCTGGAGGGACGTTATTAACAAATCCGTATGAACCATCTTCAGCGCTTATACTATAATTATAAGGCAAAATTTTCCCCTTTCCAAACAAAAGGACATATGATTCATCTGCAGGATTGCCGTTTTCGTCGTAAATCGTTCCAGCAACGGTCCCGTTTTCGCCACTATAATTTCCACCGCTACCGCCAAAACCATGAGTTAGGTATACATTTCTCAGTATGGTTGACCCTTCATTTAATGTGAAAACTGTTGTTGATCCACTACCGTTTATCAGTGGTTTTGTCGCTACAATTCTGTATTGGCCTG
>JBFYMH010000141.1:0-11046 GCA_041305005.1 Thermoplasmatales archaeon
AAAATTCTCAGATATAAACATATATCTGCTGATGCTAATCAACATACCAGCTTTTATAGCGTCGATTATCATTGGACTGATATTACTAAAAAAATTTATAGGAAAAACCGAGAAACAAAAAGAAAAAACAAAAAACTACAGCGGCCTGATATATCTCATACCACCAATCACTCCATTGCTTTTCTATGCGGTGCTAAGAGTAATTAATTTCCCTGAGACAACATCTTTCCTCATAGGGGTTATATTTAGTATTATATTCTTGTATTTCCTAACAAAAACCACAGCAAAAGAATACATGAAAATCCTAAAAAAATCGCTTACATGGAAACTTGCTTTGGCTATTTTTGGCATTATGATATTCAGACAGATGTTCGAAATCACAAAAGCAAATGAGATAATAGCAAACATCATAGGTAGTTTTTCGGCACCAGCCCTAGCAATGATAATCCTGATACCTCTATTGTTAGGGCTCGTAACTGGATATAACCTGGGTGCAATCGCATTATCCTACTTCTTAGTTCAACCTTTTTTCCAAGCAACAGGCATAAGTATCCTTGGTTTGACTAGTATAATCTTCATCAGTTCACTTGTAGGATATCTAATATCACCAATTCATCTCTGCAACGTGTTAAGTAGTGATTATTTGAAAACAGACCCGACGAGAATATACAAATATTTTGTACCGTCAGCATTGTCTTTGATAATAATACAAGTTTTATTCGTGATTTTATTAGGCGTATTCTAATAGAAAGACAAAGCTTTTATAAAAACATGATTTCCTTGTATTCTATGGAACAATCAAAGATCTTTGAATGCCTAAAAAACCCTAAATTCTATGGGCATCATGTCAAATCAGTCGAAGTCCTCCAAACACACATATCTTATGTGGCTCTAACAGGCGGGTTTGCATACAAAGTTAAAAAACCCGTCAACTTCGGATTCCTTGATTTCTCCACACTTGAAAAAAGAAAATTTTTCTGCGAAGAAGAAAAAAGGTTAAACAAAAGACTCTGCCCGGAAATATACCTAGAT
Organism: Thermoplasmatales archaeon; assembly: GCA_041305005.1. Lineage (GTDB taxonomy): Archaea > Thermoplasmatota > E2 > DHVEG-1 > DHVEG-1 > JARYMC01. Next base: position 1,033 of record JBFYMH010000141.1, read on the forward strand.
GTCCTTCCAATCACACAAATGAACAACGAATTTCAATTAGATGGGAAAGGGGAAGTTGTTGAATATGTGCTAAAGATGAAAGAATTCCCTCAAGAAAAAATAATGACAAATCTACTCAAGCAAGGAAAAATAGACGAAGAAACAATAGATCATTTATGTACGATTCTAGTTGATTTTTATAACTCACAGAAACCATCAGGTGAGATTACGAAATACGGAGAGCCCAAAGCAGTAAAACAAAACATAGATGAAAACTTCGATCAAACAAAATCAGTAATAGATATTACAATCCCAAAAAACATTTACTGGTACATAAAAGAGGCTAACACAAAGTTTTTTGAACGAAAAAAAGAGCTGCTTGGCCACAGGATGAAAGAGGGACGCATAAAAGATTGCCATGGTGACCTCCACTCAGGAAACATAGTTGTTGCTGATGAAAAAATCCACATATTTGATTGCATAGAGTTCAACAAAAGATTCAGGTTTTGCGACGTTGCATCAGACATAGGTTTTTTGGCGATGGATTTAGATTATCTAAACTACCCATATCTATCAAGTTATCTAATACAAAAATATGTAGAAAAAAGCAATGATACAGACATATATGATGTACTTAATTTCTACAAATCCTACCGAGCATATGTCCGCGGGAAAGTAAATGGTTTCCAGCTAAACGACCCAGATATAGACAAAACAAAAAAGAACAAAATAATTGAAACAGCAAAAAAATACTTCGAATTGTCACATTATTACGCATCGCTCTTCTCACTTGAACTACACAAGACAAAGCCACTATTGTTCGTAGTATGCGGGCTCACTGGAACGGGCAAATCCACAGTTGCAATGAAAATAGCAGTAGATTACCATGCAAAACAAATCAACACAGATGTTATAAGAAAAGAGCTGGCGGGCATAGATAAATTCGAAAGACACCATGACAAATTAAACACTGGTTTATATGATCCAAAGAACATTGATTACACTTATGAAAAAGTTGCAGAAAAAGCATCAGACATGTTAAAAAAAGGAGAGAACGTTGTCATGGATGCTACTTTCCAGAAAAAGAAATACCGCGAAATGGCACATCACATCGCAGCAAAAAACCATACAAACTTAGTTATTGTCCAGTGTACATGCCCAGATGATTTCGTGAAAAAACGTTTAGAACAAAGACTAAAAAAGAAATCTGTTTCAGATGGAAGATGGGAGATATACATAGAGCAAAAAAAGACTTTCGAACCATTTGAACCTGATGAAAAATATTTTGAGATGGATACGTCAAACGAATTATACGAATATAAGATGAGTTTTTTCAAAAAACTATTATCAAATATAGGCGGGGTTATGTAATGAAAATTTCAGGCTATGACATAGATATCGATACAGCTGTGAATACAGTTAAAAAAAACGGGTACAAAACAGTGGCAATCCAAGTCCCAGAGGGGCTTAAGATGGATGCTCTCACTATTGTTGATTACCTGGAAAAGGAAACCGGTGCAAACATCCTTGTTTCTGCAGATCCTTGCTTCGGCGCATGCGATATTGTAGATGATGAACTAAAAAATCTTGGTATAGACTGCATTATACATATTGGACATATGTCTATACCAAACATTGACAAGTTTTCTATACCTGTGATTTTTATAAACGCTTTGTCAACAAATGACGTTACAAAAGTTGTTGAGAAATCAGTACAATTTTTAAAAGGAAAGAAAATAGGTGTTGTAACCACAGCGCAACATATACATATGATTGAAACAGCGAGTGACATACTAAAGAAACACGGTCTTGAACCAGTTGTTTCCGATGGTGATAAGAGAATACAAGCAAAGGGTCAGATAATTGGATGTAATTTTAGTGCGGGTACAAACATAGCAGACAAAGTAGACTCTTTTTTGTTCGTAGGAAGCGGCAATTTTCATCCTCTTGGTCTCTTGTTTGCAACTAAAAAAAAGGTAGTCGCGGCCGACCCATACACCAACACCGTAAAAACACAGGAACTGGAAGATTTAAAAGATACAATCCTAAAGCAGAGGTATGGTGCTATGGCTCGTTCAAACGGTGCAAAAAAATTTGGTATATTAGTTGGAACAAAAAAAGGTCAGCAGAGAATAAAACTGGCACATGAAATAAAAAAGTTTTTGGATTCAAAACAAAAAAAATCATATATTATCGCATTGAACAGTTTTTCACCGATTTATCTGCAGAGTTTTAGGGAGATAGATTGTTTTGTTTCGACAGCATGCCCTAGAATCGCAATAGATGACTATATGCAGTACAAAATACCGATTATAACACCTGTTGAGCTGGAGACACTGTTTGGTAAAAAGAAATGGGAAGAGTACCAGTTTGACCAAATATACTCGGATAACTAGGTTGTACCAAAAATTTTATAAGACATTGTTATTCCTACTCCACTTATGAGCTTACAACAGATTAAAAAACAGGTTGATACAAACAAGATACGTTGGATACAACTTCATTTTACTGATCTGATGGGTGGACTAAGAGTTGTACATATCCCGGCAGATAGATTTCTAAAAGATGATCTGATCAAAAAAGGTCTTAGGTTTGATGGCTCCTCTGTAGGTTTCAGGAAAGTGGAGAAATCAGATATGCTGGCTTTACCTGACCAAGACACTTTTATGTTACTGCCACATGAAGAAAATGAGGCACTTATCAGAGCAGATCTATATGATACAGAGTTAAATCCTTACCGCGCAGGTCCTAGACACATCCTTAGAAGAGCTGTCGAAAAGGCAAAATCAGAGGGATATGATGCTGTTAGGATATCCCCTGAAATGGAATTCTATGCTTTTAATAACGGCGAAGAGAAACATACACACATAAAAGAAAACGAGGGATATTTCATTCCACCTCCTCTTGACAATACAAAGAACTATCGTAAAAAACTCTCTGATGTTTTGATGGCATGCGGCTACCAAGTGAAATACCATCATCATGAAACAGGTAAATCACAACACGAAGTAGAAGTAAAAGGAATGGATGCAATAACAGCGGCGGATTTCTGCAGCTATTTCAAATATGTAGCCAGAGACATAGCATCTATGTTCAACATTGAGATCACATTCATGCCAAAACCATTCTCACAAGAAGCTGGAAGCGGCATGCATGCACATATATCTCTTTATAAAAAAGGAAAAAACATGTTTGCTGATGAAAACGACCCTATGGGGCTTAACCAGACAGCAAGATACTTCATAGGTGGAATACTAGAACACTCACGTGGCATAGCAGCTTTGGCGAACCCTACATTGAATTCTTATAAACGTCTTATTCCGCATTTTGAGGCACCCATATACATTGCTTGGGCTCCACATAACAGAAGCAGTCTGATAAGGATAGCAGCAAAGAAAAACGTTGATGTAGAAGTAAGAAACGCTGACCCAGCAGCTAACCCGTATCTATTTTTTGCAGCGCTTATACACGCTGGGCTCGACGGTGTAAAGAAAAAAATATCTTATGAACCAATAATGGAAAATATTTATAAAATGACAGATGAAGAAATTAAGAAACACAAAATCAAACAATTGCCAACAAACCTCATGGAAGCACTTGAAGAATTCAAAAAAGACACAGTGCTAATGGAAGCAATAGGACGAGATGGCGCAGAGTTGTTCATAAAAAATAAAACAAGCGAGTGGCATGAGTATATGCGAGAGGTAACTGATTTAGACTACAAATTCTATTTCCATTGTTAGCTCTTAGCTTGAGAAAAATAATTTTTTTCTGAACAATTTCCATTTTTAAAAACAGCAAAATAAGTTAACATAGACGTATTATAAACTAAGCTTATACCAAATATTGAGAGTATTTTAACACTTTTTAATTCTATAAGATAAAATCTTTCTTAAATTCAACACAAAAGTAACAACTAAAAAAATAACAGAAATCAAAAGTAAATAAAATCCAATGCTTGGGCCCCAGCTGCAAGGAACCTTTAAGTACATATCCTCCCCGATTATGTTTACCTCTAAATTTTCACTGCCAGCAATACCCCCAACTGTTGCAGTGGCAAGTTCAGACATAGCATAAAATGATAATACAATTGAAACCATAAGGCCTATAAGCAAAATAACAAAAATAAGAAGCGAAGTTTTTCGTTTCTTGTATCTGTCAGCTATTAAAGTTGCTATTATACTTAGTACGCTAAACCCAATTATCACAGTCACAATGTTTATAGCTGATATAAATCTCTCATCTAGCGAGACTATTTCGCCAGCGTTTAAGCTCCCATTTGACGTAATTGTAACCATATTCACTGGCAAAAAGTACAAATTTGTAGAAGTCTCAAAATGAGGACTTGTTGTTGAACCATAGACTGTCCACCACGGCGAGAAAACTGCAATTACCATAAGTGCAATTGCCAATATCTTTAGGAAAAAAATCACGTCCTTCTTCCTATAACTTAGAATTAATGCCGCTATTAACAGAACTGTCGATAAACCGATTATTATAAATGGAAGTATCGGCTGATTTGTTGTCACAATAGAGTAAGATTTTTCATTTAAAATACTTACTTTTCTTTCAGCGATCAATTCGTCACCGTTATAAATTCTATTAACATATACTCCTGGTGGAATGGATAATATTACATTCCCATCGCTATTTGTTATGCCTTGTATTTCCTTTTCTCCCCTCGACATTATGACTTTTACATCTTTTAGCTGATTGCCGCGTGCATCTAGAATTTTTGTTGTAATATTGAACACGGCAGGTAACTTGATTTCAGCCTCCAAGTTGTTGCGAATATCAAAAGATTCCTCGACTGTATATGTTTTGTATGTAGCTTTTAATGTATATTCACCAGGATAAATTTCAGAAAAAATATATCTGTCGTTAGATAGCCTACTTCCACATATTACAACAGCTTCTTCAAAGTCTTTGCTAGTTAACGAAACATCCAAAGGCACTTCTGATTTCAGATCCCAATTGTCCATTACGAAGACATTAAAATCGTATAGATTGATTGTTAAAGAATTTATATTGGGAATTCGGATTTTTTCTAATATGTCAAATAAATTATATTTGATTTTCAGGTCGTAATTCCCTTTATAGATTGCTTTGAACGAGTAAGTTCCGTTGGCGATGTTATCCGGGCTAATAACTATCGGTTCATACATTTCATCGCTGGTAAGACCTAAATTTAAATCAAACGAAGGAGCATTTTCATCAGAATCTTTAAAACTTATTTTCAAATCATGGACATCAAATTCTATTGTTTTTTTAAGGGGAATAAATCTTCTTATTTGGCCCAATCTAATGCCATTTTCCTCATCAACTAAAAAACCTTTATAAATTATTTTTAACGTATAAGGTTTATTTCCATAGCATGGTGCCTTTAGAAAAGATGATCCATTTTTATCAGAACTCGTATCTGCGATAGTTGTATTGCCTATCTTAAGTAAAATTTTTGCGTTTTCCACTGCTTTATTTTCTTGATTTAAAACATTTAGAGCAATTGTTCCTTGAGGTCTGCAAAAAATGCGAAGCGAGTCATCCTTTTTAAGGTCTATAATCCCAAAACCAATATACTGCCTTTCGTTTGCAAACATCGGGTTCTCTTTGTATATCTTTACAATGTAGGTCCCTGGTTCCAAATCAGGGAATTTAATCTTTTTGAAAAAAGAGGCATTTTTCCAATCAAAAAAACCTAAGATGGTCTTTAATTTTTCAAATAATTTTTTATCTTTGAGGTCCGGTTCAATATTTCCCAATGAAATTCTGTTAATTGATCCTGATGATCTGAAGTAGTCATCTTTGTAAAGTTCTGCGTATATATACGAAAAGTTTTCTCCAAGCGCTGCAGAGAGCAGCGATCCGAGCGGCACAGAAGGAGCGAGATGCACATATGTAATTAAAGAATGCCTCTCTTTTTCCTGCATGCTTCCTCCTGTTACATTATTTTGATTCTTAGGTTGATAGCTAATGAGTTTTTGATATATGCCTGCCTCTTTTTCTACTGCAGGATAACCTCCATCTTCTGTTGTGTAATATTCTGCGTTAAATTCTATAACATAATTTTTTGGTAACAGCGTATCAAGTGGCTCGTTTTTCTCATAATCATTTCTCATCAAATACAAATCTGCAACACGACCATCTAATCCAGGGTATTGAATGTTTTTTGATTCACAAAGTTGTATTTCTATCCCATCCACTTCGTCAGTTCCAGATTTCAGGACCTTGTTAGATTCAAAAATAATTCCATGCGCCCTGCCATTTTCCCCATAGTCAACTGACACCCAAGGGGAACTTCCAAGATCATAATCATCTTGTTTCTTAATCAATAGCTGCCAGTTGGCGTAATCAGGATATTGGTCAAATTTTTGGGTTAACACCCGCTCATCATCACTGTAAAAATGAAAATATGGAGGTATATCCCCAAAGTTCAGCTCTTTTAGTATACTACTCTTTATACCACCACAATATATTGTTACATAAGTGACATCAATTTCACTGCCCGTTGGGATAGGATATTTTATAATTTCTTCTTTTACGTGTGTATACAACCTTTTGTTTTCAGTTGGGCAATAATAGTATTTATAAATGGTAGTCGTTTGAAAAAACCCATCGTTCGACTGAGTAGTAATTCCTACCTTTACCATAAGATTTCCATTTACAAATATTTGGCTTGAAATTAACTTATCAGCTGAATTACTTATTTCATGCCATTTACCATCTTTAAAAACCCAATATACTAGATTAAAAGATGCCGTATTCTCTATGTTACTCGGCTTAATATCCTTCGCTCCTTTCTTTAGCTTCGTTGCTTGTTGGGATGCCTGATCACCCATTATCTTTCCTTCTTTGTTGATGCCGTAGATGATGTCTTCTTCTTCGGTTATCTTGTAAAATGAAGACTCAAATGATAAACCTTGTATGGGCTCATATCTGTAATAGGACTCTTCTACATTAACACGCTTTTGATAGTTGGGACTAGGTTTTTTTTCATCATCATAATAAACATAATATTTTTCATTGCCATTTGCTTCGTTAGGTATGAGAAAAACAAGATTGCACGAATCTATATGTTCTTTATCAGTATAATTCAGGTCGTATATCTGTAATTCTAACTCTAGAAATTTTTCATCATTCTGAAAAATTAGCCTTACAGAATGTTCTACTTCATTTATCGCCCAGCAAGATTTATTGAAGTTTACATTAATATCAATTGGTTGATATTTTGCCGAGTCGTCTTTTGTATCTATGGGGATAATAATTTCTTCTCTGAATGACCAGTTTTCATTCCAAAATGAAATTTCATCAGCTGGTGAGGTTATTAAAACAAATGATGATGTTATGAAGAGTGCCATTATTAATAACGCAACCACTCTTTTGTTCATCTAGTTTTGTAGCCCCCAAATTTTAATATTATTATTATATATTATATTTTATATTATATAAAATGTTCTATTATCCTTATATATACCATACCACTAGTACGGATCCTTAATTTTAACGTCCATTTGCTCAACCCCCCAACATGATAACTATAATTATCCGATAAGAATCTTTATCCTATTATTTCTTTTTTATTGAAAATATCAATAGGACGTTATCCACCTGCGATTTTTTAATTATTAAACTTATTAATAAGGTAGAAGATACCCACATTACATTTATTATGAAAAAAATCAACTTTAATAAAGTTGGAAAAATCTTACCATTTGTCGGTATTGTCCTATTCATCTATATCATTTATGATATCGGAATAGAAAAAATTGCAAAAGCATTCATCTCAATACCAATTTATTATTTCGTCATAGCAACTCTTCCTTTTTTTCTAAGAATATTACTCATAGCTTACAAATGGCAATATATCAGCAAAAAACAGAAAATGGATTTCAGTTTAACCTACCTCATAAAAATTGTTTTTATTAGTACTTACTATGGTAGCATAACGCCTGGTGGCTTTGGCTGGTACCTAAGAATGTTTTATCTAAGAAAAAAAGGCAACGTCTCTCTAGAAAAATGTATTACTAATACAATAATAGATACATCAACAGGATTTATCGTAGGATCATTTTTAGGTGTAGTTGGGGTATATCTACTACTAGCCTTTAATCCTGTTTACATAGGGGCATTTAATATATTGCTAGCACTTTTAATTTTCCACGTTGTAGCGCTATTAGTTTTTATAAAAAAAAGCGGTGGAGGCAGAATTGCAAATTTTTTCCTACGGCCTCTTTTTCCAAAGAGTTATAAAGAAAAATTTGATAAATCTCTAGACTCCCTGTATGAAGACATTCCCAGAATTAAGGATATGTTTATCCCACTTATTATTGAGTTTTTCGTTTATCTCCTTCTTGGTTTACAAGTTTACATTATAGCGCTAGCATTCTCGATTAATATACCTTTTCACATCTTTATATTGATACATACAATAACTATTGTTGCAGTTGGTGTTATCCCGCTCCACATTGGAGGCCTAGGGGTGAGAGAAGGAACTTTTGTGTTATTGATGGCACCATTCGGAGTGGAGACATGTGTTGCTTTTGTTATTTCATTTAGTGGATTCATAGTTAAAGCATTGGTCCCATCTATAATTGGCATGTTTCTTTCCTTTAAAGAGCATTTGGAGAAATAACACGAAAATCATTTTTAAAATTGGGCTGATGAGGAGAAAATAGATGGGCCCGGAGAGATTTGAACTCTCGACCTACCGGTTATCAGCCGGTTGCTCAAGCCAGTCTAAGCTACGGGCCCTATTGAGAGGACGTATTACGGTTTTCATATAAAAAGATAATTTATCTTTAATCGATATGTTAATAGATAACTAAATTATTTCTGGTTTCCAATGGATGCAGATAAGGTATTAAAGGAGCTTTCGCAGAACGAAAAAAAAGTACTGCTTACTCTAAAAAAACTTAAGGGAAAAGCTCAACCAGAAGACATTTTTAAAAACGGCGATTTTAACCAAGAAGCTGAGGTTATGAATGCCTCGTCATGGTTGCAATCAAAAAAACTAGTAACCCTGGAACAGCATATAAAAACAGTTTATTCACTTGGAAAGGAAGGAAAACATTTTCTTGAGAAGGGACTACCAGAAAAACGTGCACTGGACTTTATATCTAACAAAAATGGTAGAGCATCACTAAAAGATCTATCAGCTGTTCTTGATGAACAAGAGAAATCTGTTGCGGTAGGCTGGCTTAAGAGAAACGATTGGACCACTATAAAAAAAGAAAAAGATGATACAATTTTAGAAATAACTGAGAAAGGAAAAAAAGCACTAAAAACAGAAACGGAAGAGGAAAGAATACTAAAACTATTGGACGAAAAACCAAACACAGAGGTAGATAAAAACAAAATTGTACCATTGTTATCAAGGAAAAACATAATACGAGAAAAAGAGGTTGTAACTAGTACAGTGATACTTACTGAGGACGGCAAAAAGATTTTAGAAAAGGACATTAGTATATCTGAAGAAATTTCTCAGATAACACCCGCTGTTATTAGAAGTGGTGAATGGAAAAACAAAACAATAAGACCTTATGATATCCATGCTTTTGCACCAGCCATGTATGGTGGTAAGGCTCATCCACTGGTTGATCTAATATCAAAGATCAGGCAGATATTTGTTCAGATGGGTTTCAAGGAGATAGAAGGGGACTATATTGAGTCTTGTTTTTGGAACATGGATGTACTGTTCATACCTCAGGATCACCCTGCCCGTGAGATGCAGGATACGCTGTATTGCAAGAACCCATCAAAGTTCGAAATAAAAGAAAAAGAGTTAATGGATAAAATCGCGAAGGTACATGAGGACGGTGGTGGCACTTCTTCTACTGGTTGGGGCTATAAGTTTTCCAAGACTGAGAGTGAAAGGGTTTTGTTAAGAACCCATACAACTGTTAATACAATTAGATATTTGTATAATAATCCTAAGCCACCGTGTAAAGTTTTTTCCATTGGCAAGGTTTTCAGAAAAGAGAGTATTGATACTACGCATCTGCCTGAGTTTTATCAGATCGAGGGTATTGTCCATGAGGA
>JBFYMH010000142.1:0-2905 GCA_041305005.1 Thermoplasmatales archaeon
TAACATAGATAGAGATGTACGTTTTTCGGCAAGAAGGAGCCTTATTTTATCCTCAATCGACAAACAACCCAATAAACCACCAGTAATCGTTAACAAATCACAGCTATAAAAAGACTTATTCAAATTTTTTCTTATAATTAACCAAAACCAAACCCGCTATAATAAAAAAACTACCAAAAACAAACAAAAACGTAATCATCTCACCCAAAATAAAATAACTAAATACTGTTGAAAGAATAGGTATAGCATATAGATAGACACCGACCTCAGATGCAGTCTTATGCTCAAGGGCAACATACCAGATAGTATAACCAACCACTGTGGAACAGATACCAAGAAACATTACAGCAAACAAAACATCAAAAGACAAAGCGGCCACTTGGCTAAAGAAAGATGCATTCAGAAAAGGAATTAAACCTAGGCTGCCAAGCAGTATAGCATAAACAGTGAGCGACAAGGCGTTATAACGATTAAGTAATTTTTTACCAAAAATTGTGTAGAATGTACTCATGATGGCAGCTACTAAAACCATCAAAGCGCCAAAAACATAGTCTATTTCTATAGATGCGTTCTCTGTGCCCCAAACAGTGATTATAACTAAACCTAGAAGCGCAAACAAAACACCGATCAACTTCTTCATACCAATTTTCTCTTTTAAGAATATGATTGCTGAGACAAGGATAAAAACAGGCGTCGTAGCAATAATAAGACTAGCTGCACCAGGAGAAACAAACTGTTCGCCATAGTTCAAACCAAGATGATAAACCATTACGCCAAAGAAACCCAACATAAAAATGGGAATAATATCTTTTTTATGTAGTTTAGAAAACTGTTTAGGTTGAATCAATATTATCAAAAGAAAAACAACATCAACTATCAAAAAACGTAAAATTGTTAAGTTTACAAAAGAAAGTTTGCCTAACCCAATTTTTATAAAAGGGAATGCAAACGCCCAGAAAATAATAGCGATTATCATCAAAAAAACGAATCGTAAATCAGATAAACCATTGGTTTTAGCATCTTTCATGTTTCAACGCACGCAAATGTATAAACTATATAAAAATTCATTCTACAAAACAAATTTATCATAGCAATATTCTTATACACGAAATAACTTTTATTATTGGGCTTTTATGAAAACGCTTGTTCTGAATGTAGACCGTGACGACGATTTCGGCAGAAAAACCGATACTAAAAGCCCAATCATAGGTATCAAAGATAATATAAACGCGGCTAATCGTCTTGGTCAAACCGACCCTGAGGATTCAGATCTTAACGCGATTTTTTCCGCGATATCAACATATAAACAATTAAAGAGAGACAACAAAGATGTTGAAATAGCGACCATTTGCGGAGATATCAACGTTGGTTCTAAATCAGACGCTATAATATCACAACAATTAGATGATGTTATAAAAAAGACGCAGGCGCAGGATGTAATATTTATAACTGATGGGGCAGAAGATGAATTTATACTGCCCATGATTGAATCTAGATTAAAAATAAATTATATTAAAAGAGTAACAGTGAAACAAAGCAAAGACATCGAGGACACTTACTATCGGATTATGAAAATGTTAGATGATGAAAAAGTCCAAAAACAGATACTGTTACCAATAGCGCTTGTTCTGGTTGTATGGGCAATATTTGTCTTGCTTGATATGACATCTGCTGCTTTAGGTGCTACACTATTCACTCTTGGTATTTATCTACTTATTAGAATATTCCGCCTGGAAAGAAACATTGTACGACTAGGAAAAGAAGCTAAATCAGGTCTTCTAACAGGGAGGTTATCTATATATACGTACATAATAGCTGCGGTAATAATAGTGGTATCTGGTTTTTTTGCATATAATAATACAGAATTCAACACGGACGTAAATTTCATACCATTTTTATCTTTCTTATCTAACATAATTTGGGGTATCGTCGTAGCTGGGTTGACAGCAGTATCCGGACATGCAATAGATATCTATGTGAGAGAGAAAAAAGCACCATGGAAATACTGGATATTTCCTTTCTCAATCATAACATTTGGATTCATCTCATCAGCCATCTTCATATCGCTTTACAGAGCATTCATAAACGGTACATCTAAATTCACGATAGAGCCTTTTCTGGCATCAACCTTTATTGGCTACACAACAACAGGTATAATGATAGCTATAGTCGGTGCTATCACATACTATTACATAAAAGACACATACATGAATGAAAAGGAAAAACCTAAAGAAGAAGACCAAAAACTTAAATTAGCTGAAAAAAACTGATATGTACTACAAAGAATGGGAACCGATCTATAAAAAAATTTTAGATGATTTTAATTTTTCTTTAAAAGATGATGAGAAATCAGCAGATCTTTTGAATAGTATATTACAAAAAAATAACTTATATGGTGTTAAAAAATTAGAGAATATGATAAAAAATAGGGAAATAGTTGTTTTTGGTGCAGGGCCATCATTAGAAAAGTCTATTATTAAACACAAAGAATTTTTTAATGGTAAGATAAAAATATCTGCAGATGGTGCAACAACAGCGTTACTTAAAAACAATGTTTCGCCCGATATAATTGTTACAGATTTAGATGGTAGAATTGTTGACCAACTAAAAGCAAATGCAGATGGAAGTATCATTATAGTACATGCTCATGGAGACAACATAGATAAAATAAAAAAATACGTACAGAAGTTTACAGGACCTGTACTTGGTACAACACAAACGAACCCAAGAAATTATGAGAAACTAAATAACTTTGGTGGTTTCACAGATGGTGACAGAGCAGTACATCTAGCAGATCATTTTAGAGCAAAAAAAATATACCTAGTTGGTTTTGATTTCAACAAAACAATAGGCAAATACTCTTTTCCAAGGAAAAAAGATAAAAATATGAAATTAAAGAAACTTG
>JBFYMH010000143.1:0-3366 GCA_041305005.1 Thermoplasmatales archaeon
GCTACTAACGTGTTAACCCCGTTTTCTACTGCCAGCCACATATATGCTATCATGTCTGATGACATGGTGTTAAACTCAACTAAATCAGGCGGGGAAAACGGGTTTTCCCTAAACTTTCTAATTGTAAAAGTTGAACCTTTTGCAGTTATTTCATCGCTCAGCGTCATCTGTATTCTTGATCCGTCTGGCATTGTTGCGTCTAGCATTGGTTCTGCTATGCTTATGTGTTTACCGCATTTCTGAGCAAGTTTGAAAATAAAAGAAGAGAGTTCATCTTCGTTTTTAAAATCGACATTGCTTTTAAGTGAACCATATGTTCTATGATATAAGAAAATCGGTATGTTTGCTCCATCGCATGATATATCCTCTATGTTAGGGTCTTTCATCAGCGGGTCTATTTTATCTAGTCCTATGGAGGTTTTTTCTATGTGGTAAATTATCTTTTTCTTAGATTCGTTGTTTATTTTAAGACCGTATTCTTTTATGATCTGATCCACTTTTGTAAGTAGATAGTTTCCGTCACCAGTTGATTCCATTTCCAAGTGATTTATTGATAAATTATTTAAAGTGTCTTTTATAAATTCCGCACTTTTTAGCTCTTCGTCTGTTAAATCAACTTCAACTAAAAAATAGCGTTTATCAAGGCTTTCTTTTTCACGCAATATCTCTACGTATGCGAATGGTTCCCTGAGTGGATAGAACTCTAGCTCTTCCCATTCGTTTTCTTCCAAACCAATTTCTTTTAGTTTTATATTTCTCTCTTTCAACATTTCTTTTGGTATCTCTACCTCGGCCGTGTTTTCGTTTTTAACCGCTAGTTTAGGTTGTAAAGGTAATGCTAGATTCTTTTTTTCTCGATCAGTAATTTGTGGGCTCCATCCCCCGGAATTAATGTCCGCCTCGTCAAAGAAAATGTGCTCCAAACCACTTTCTTGGGCGTTTGCTGTTAAAATATCTGTGAGACTTAAATCATCCTTATCTGTTGAGTTGGCTGGGCTGTTATCACTCTGGGTTTTGGCTTCAGTGTCTATTGAATTGTTCGGTTCAATGTCATTTGTTTCTTTTGTTTTTGATTTGATTTTTTTGACAGGTTTTTCATGCTTTGTTTTTTTGTCTTCAGGTTTTTTCCTTTCTGAAAAAAACCCTCTTTTTTTTGGTTTGTTAGTTTCTTGCTCTACTTCTTTTATTTTGATTTTATCCTGATATTTTGAAAAAAGGGCTTCGTCTATCTTTTTTTCCATGGGATCTTTTGATTCTTCGTTTTCTTCATCATCTACTTTTTCTTCTTGAATTTTTTCCTCAGATTTTTCTTTTTCTGAATCATGCTCTAAGTCTTTGGATTCAGTGTTATTGTTTTTTTTCTCCCTTAAAAAATATATGGAGCCGCCTTCTTTGTTTTTAAATGAATATTTTTCTGCAAGGGATTTTTCAGTGATTGTTTTTTCGTTTTTTGATATGACTTCGTCTATCTTTTTTTCTATTTCTAAGAATTTTGTTTCGTCTATCTTTGAGGAGGACGTTTTTTTGAACAGTTTCTCGCTGTCTTTTATCAAGACAGTTACCTCCTGCTTGAAAACGATTTTACTACTTTTTTATATCCTCTTATGCAACGCATCCGCATCCCTTTTATATCTTAAGATTTGAGTTAGATTAATCTAAATATAACTACCTACTTTTAACTTCCAAACGTGCATCTCATCCGCTCTGTTTGATATATTTTATAGCTATTTATATCTTTCTTTTATTAAGGGGTGATGAATAATTTTTAGACAAGTTTATAATATTGAGTGGTAATTGTGTTTCTTGATATCATGTTTGGGGCCCATGAGGTAGTGGATATCCTTCTGGCCTTCGGAGCCGGATACCGGGGTTCGAATCCCCGTGGGTCCGTATTTAAATTTTTTTTTGTGTTTTTTTCAAAAAGATATTTTTACACGACAAATATATATACAACCTGCTACAAAGTATAACTTAGAGGGATCTGGAGGCTTTATTTCTTCCTTTCATCTTTACCATCCACAAAATCCAGATTCCCCCACCTCTTCTTTAATTAATGATTTCCTATAAACTTAATACTAACTAGTTAAACTAAATAAAAAAAAAGAAGTTTTTGTTGAAAGATAAAACTATTTTTTTTAAGAGTATCTACCGCGCATTCTCCTTCTATCTATTTTTACACCAGACGGAGAAATAATCATCATGTTGTTCCCAATTCCCGCTATATCGCCGTTTATCTCAGATACCAGTTTTTTAAGGTCGTTTGTTATCCTTTTAAGAATAACTTCTTCTTCAGATACTGCTGTGAAATCAAGTATTAAAACGTTCCCACCATAAACATAATCTGTGAGCTCTTTTAACTCTTCATATTTCTGTATTTCACCCACTCTGACATACATTTTCGCTGGTTGTGGTCCATCAGCGGACTCTATGTACTTCTCTAGATCAACATATCCTCCAACATCGCTTGTTTTTTTATCGCCTAAAATCTTATTGACAATTCCCATACCGGTCTTCATCTCCTGATTATTTTAACTGCTACTCTAAAATATATTTGTGTTTATAAACTTTTGGAGATAAGATTCCACAGCCTATCGCCCACATAATGAACCACTTTTACTGCTTTGCCCTTCTCCTCTTTTACCATCTGTTCGCCGTTCATCAAAGCGAAACCTACTGCCAGTGGTTTCTTATGTTTTTCGTCACAAATCCATACCTGCTGGTTTTCTTTTATGTTTCTGTCAGCATCTACTATGCCTGGTGCCATAACGTCTGCGCCGCTTGTGATAAACCTAACAGCACCCATATCAACTGTTACAAACTTTTCTTGCGGTTTGAATCTATCAAGACCTTTTAGTGTAAAAACCATCTTGTTTTCATGTACGACAAAAACGGGTTCGTTTTCGATAAGGATTATTTTGTATTCCTCCATATCACCTGTTTCCACGTTTGATTTTTCGTCAAAGAAACTGTTGTTGTAGTTTTCTCTTATTTTGTCTATCAGTTCTTTCACATCCTTGCTTTTAAGGATGTGTCTGTTTTTTACTTTTGTTTGCATCAAATAGGATAATTCTTCTTTGTTTTTTTAATGTTGTCTAAAATTTTTTGTTATACCAAACCCTTATAAATATGATGTTTATTTCGTGTCTCCTAGGTAGCCTTATGGAAAAACCACTGAAGATATTACATGCAAGTCTTAACAACCGTGTTATTGTAGAGCTTAGAGGTGGAAGAGGCTATCATGGAACCCTTGATGGTTATGATGTCCCTCATATGAACCTTGTGCTTAAGAAGGCCGAGGAGATAATAAACGGGGAATCAGTTAAAAATCATGATACAATTATTGTTAGAGGAGATAACATCATATAT
>JBFYMH010000144.1:0-7146 GCA_041305005.1 Thermoplasmatales archaeon
GTTGGGAAACCTAGTATGTTGTAGTCGTTGTAGAGCCGGTTGTGTGCCTTTGTGTTTTTATCTTCCACCATGCTAACGTAGTAAAAGTCAGTTTCTCCTGAGATGTTAAATTTTTTGTGTAGAACATCTGCAACTATGGGACAGTTTGAACACCACGTTGCCGTGGCTTCTTCCACCAAAACTATGTGTGTGAAATCTTGGTTATTATCATCATTATTATCAGTATTATCGTTAGAATTGTTTTGATTATTATTGTTATTGTCGTTTGTGTTATTGTCTGTTTGTTTTGTTTCTGTGAAAAAAACCATGTAAAGCGAGGAAATCAGCATTATGGATATTACTAAGACTAGCGCTATTTTATGTAGAAACTTCATTCTAATTAATAAATACGGCTTTTTTTATATTTAAAACTATCGAGAAATAAGGACTAAAATAGGTTTACCACAGCAGGTTTTGTTTCAGCTGTATCATATGCAGATTTACGCCCATCTCCTCCATTCTCATAAGGTAGGTTTTTCCTAGGCGTTGTGAGAATCTTTCTATGAAATATTGACCTGCTTCGTCCCCTAGTGAGACAGCTATGCTTTCTATGATTTTTTGTATGGCTCTGCCGATTTCCGATGATCGTATAGTATTAAGGCCAGCCGGTATGCTTATTGCGTTGATGCCTTCTGAGTAGCGTGTATCGTCTATTTTCACGTATTTCAAGTAGCCGTATCTATCATCCATTTTTTTAAGAACGTTATCAACTGCAAGTACTGCATAGCTCTGTGCGCTAGCCTCGCTTAGTACATCAACCAGTGATTTAATCACATGTTTAACTAATGCTTCGTGTGTTAACTGTATTATGTCCAGGTTTACACCTATCTCTTCTAGTTTAATGAGATAGTCATCTGTGAGCCTGTTTCTGAATCTTTCTATAAACTGGTAACCACCTTTTTCTTTTAGGGATCTGTTTGTTTCCTGTAAGACTCTTTGGATTAGATCTCCTATTTTTTTTGGTTCTATAGTGTCTATGTTTTTTGATACAACGATTACGTCTGTGCCTTTCATGTACATTACATCGTTTATTTCAACGTGTTCTAAAAAATCGTATTCCATTTTTAGCCTTGTTACTATGTAGTTTAGTGTTTGGATTGCGTTTTTTCTGTCGCTTTCTATATCCATTATGTCAAAGAGTATTTTTAGTACAATTTTTAGCATCTCGGAGTTTTCTATTTTTAGTTTGTTCAACACTTTCACTTCTGTTATATACTCTAGTTGTAACAAGTCTAAGTCTATGCCTGATTTTTTCATTATAGATTCGAAGTTCAATGGCAAGTTTTCTTTGATTTCTCTTATAAAATAATATCCGGTGCTTTTGTCCATTGATGTTGTTAGTTTTTTGAAAAATTCTATTATAAAAATGTTTAATTTTTCTTGGTCAACTTTGTTTATATCTGGTTCTACGTTTACTATTTCAACTGATTCCCAGTACTGTGCAACTTTTATCTGTATATATTTTAAGAAATCATATTTTTTTCTTAGTTCACCAATTATTCTGTCTATTACTACAACCGCATAAACTTCGGAGGTTCTTCTACCTATAACATCTACCACGGTTTTTAATAGACCTATGGTTAACTCTCTATTTTCTAAAGGTGGCATCCACACCCTCTGTTCTTATTATACAAATATATCAATATGTTATTATGTTATTAAAACTTCTCTTGCCTAGGAATTGTTGTCCCAGAAGCCTCGTGTTCTTGCGTAGGTGAGTTCTGCTTTTAGAATATCTTGCAATAGTTTGATTTGCAGCTCCTCTGATCTACCCAGGCTGGTTTTGTTGTATCTGCCTAGTATTCTAGTTGCTGTATCTGGTCCTACTCCTCTGGCCATTAGTGCTAACATGGCATATTTTCCGTGACTTAGGACTAGACTAGCGTTTTTATGTATCCTTTTTAACTCTTTTTCTTCTTCTTTCGTCCTGTTTTTTTTGCTGAGTAGTTTTGCTGTGTCCCCCCGGTATCTGTTCAGTACAGCGATTTTTATTGCACCGCATTTTGGGCACCTTGGTTTTGTATCTGCTCTGTGCACTGTGGTTGTCCATGTGTGATTACAGTTTGTGCACAAAAGTGTTATATCGGTATTTTCTAATCTGTTTTTCAGGGCCATTAGTATTGATCTGTCTGCTCGTTGTGGTACCATTAGTCCACGTATGGTCTCGAAACCTGCTAGTGCGATTGGTGACAGTCTTTGTATGTGGATGTTTATCTCGTTGTTTTGTATCATTTTCAGTATTTTTTGTGTGTTTTCTGCATCCATCCTTTCCCACAGTAGTTTGTCCACTGATTCTTCGTATATGAGACTATTGTCAAAAAGTGTTAGTATCTTTTTTGCTCCGACGTTCTTATAGTCGAAGTTTTTGCTTATCGCACCGAATTTTCTTGCAACGTGTACTAGTTGCCATCTAATATACGTAGAGTTTTTCAGTATGGTTTCCAGTAAGTAGTCTAATGTCTCCGGTTTTGTTTTCAATAGTATCTCTTTTATTCTATCTATTGGTATGCGTCCTGGTAGCTCTAAGCTTATTCTGTATGCGTCGCTGTTTATCCCCACACTTTCTCCTATTGATTGTGCGAGTAAAGCTGATATCAGACGACCAAGTGTTTCGTTTATCTTGGTTCCGAAGCAGGCGTTTATGATGATTGTTTTGTCTTCTACCTCTATTGTTATGTTTTGATCATCTGGTACTTTGAATCCTTGTCTTTTTTGTTCATCTATCTGCTTTAGAATTTTATTTAATGTTTCTTTATTGCAAGGATATTCGCCTAGATCTTTTCCGTCTGATACTAGTCGTCTCATCTGTCCTACTTCTCTTGCTACCTCATATGGTACCGGTATGTCCTCGCCTGTCCAAGATGGTATAGTCCCCATCTCTTTTGACTGTGAGACCAGTATGCCTTTTTCGTCTCTCTTGACTATTATCCATGGTCTGCCTTTCAGTATAAATCTTGCTCCATCGAAACCATAGCTTAGAATGAAACTCTCATCAAGTGTTCCTATTTTGTTTCTCGTGCTTATGTCTATTACAGTGAATGTTTTTTCGTCTGGTATCATAGATATGTTTTCTAAAAAATAGTTTCTTGAGTTTGAGCGTTTTACAACAAAATCTTGTTCCAACCATATTGTCCGCTGGTTTTTCAGTTGTTGCAGGGTTTTGTTGAAAATATCAAGTTTTAGGTTGTGAAACGGATAAGCTCTTCGTATTATGTTGTACATCTTTTCTGATTTGATTCTACCATATTCCAGGGCTATCGATGTGATTTGGTTTGTTAAAACCGATAATGGGTTTTGTCTTACTCTTAGTTCTTCTAACTCACCTTTTAGTGTTTTTCTTGCTATAACAAGGCTTTCTGCTAGGTCTTCTGCGTGGGTTGCTATGATTGTGCCCTTTGATGTTTTTCCTATGCTATGGCCTGATCTGCCTATTCTTTGTACTATCCTAGTTACTTCTCTAGGTGAGTTGTATTGTATAACAAAATCTGTATCACCCACATCTATGCCAAGTTCCAGTGATGATGTGCATATGAGTGATTTTAGTTTACCGCTTTTGAAATCATCCTCAGCTTCAACCCTGGCATTTTTTGATAGCGAGCCGTGATGAACTCCTATAGGCATGTCTTTTTCCCACAAGTTAAAACGTGATGCCAGGATTTCTGCTCCATCGCGAGTGTTTATGAAAAGCAGTGTTTTCACATGCTTATCTAAGAGTTCTTTACATCTACGTAGCGAGGCAAAGGATATCGGTTCCATAGACAGGTTTTTTGCGTTGCTGTAATCGTTTTTTTGTGTTGTTGGCAACTCCACGTTTATGTCTATGTGTTTTGTTGCATCAACCTCCAATATTGTTACATGTCGGTGTTTGTTGTTTTCCAGCCCGCCAAGATATTTTGCTACTTCACCGGGTGAGCCCACAGTTGCTGATAACCCTATCCTCTGGAAATCGTGATTCTCCTCTTTGGTTAACTCGTATAGTCTTTCCAGGGCGACAGATAGTTGCGCTCCTCTCTCATCACCTGCTAGCTCATGTATCTCGTCAACAACAACCCACTTGGTTTTTTCCAGGTGCTTTCTTAATCTTCTACCAATGAAAAGGATCTGCAGGGTCTCCGGTGTTGTGATTAGCATATCTGGTGGGTGTGTTGATTGTCTTGCTCTTTCAGCCTGCGATGTGTCACCGTGTCGTACCGCTATTTCTATGTCTAATTCTTTTCCCCATAGGATTGTTCTTCTTAGCATGTCACGGTTTAGTGCTCTAAGTGGTGTTACGTAGAGGATTGAGATGCCCTTGCTTTTTTTATCTTGTTCAGCGGTTTTTTCTTTTAAAAAATTGTGAAATATTGGTAATAGTGCTGCCTCTGTTTTTCCAAGACCTGTTGGTGCTATCAATAGAACGTTTTTCCCGTCTATTATCTCCGGTATGGCCTTTGTCTGGGGTTCAGTGGGCTCTTGTATGTTTTTTGAAGCAAGATGCTTTTGAATATTTGTATTTAAAATTGAAAAAACCGATTTCATCTAATCAAAAATGCAACACGGTCCGATATTTATTGTTTTCTTCTCTAGTTTAGTGCACCGTAGAAGATGAAACCCATACCAAACCACATTATTGAGAGTACATAGTACCATACAAATTCGATATTTAGAACGAGACCTAGGCCTATTATAATCCATGGCAACAGGATTAGTAGGAAGGCTGTTATGGTTTTTCTAATGTTTTCTGATAGATTTAAGTCCATATTTCATCAACATCTTTTGGTTTTCGTCTCCCACTATTGGGAATGGGTTATTTAAGTTTAACTTGACTATTTGATATCTTTCACTTTTCCAAGAGCAGAACCATCAAGCAGATAAACCTCTGTGTTTTCAACGTCTATTGTTTTTCCTATCGGTCCCATTATGCCTTCTCTGTTTGCTGATATGCCTCCGCATAATGGGTTGAAAGCAGGTGTTATCAATATCTGCGGATCATTTGAATCTGGATATTTTTCTTTTATTTTTTCTTTGATGGTTTTTGCTTTTAGCCAGCATGGTTCAAATGTTTTATATTCTAGTCTGTCCGTGAGCATTATAGTTGGATGTGTGTGTGCCATTATTATTTGTTCGCATTGCATGATTTCTTCGCTAGGCCATCTGTGTCCGTGCACGAAACCAATATTTTCAAGGAAGAAGCCATCTGATGGGTGGATTGTTATGCTTGTTGGCGTTATTCTTTGTATATTGCCATCGTGGTTGCCAGGTATTATATGAATTATGCCATGTTTTTGTATTGTTTCTAGGAAGTTTATTACGTCTCTTCTCTCTTGTATTGTTGATGATGGTATGTTGTGTTTTATGTCGCCTAATAGTATGATTTCTTTTGGTTTGTATTTTTTACATAAAGTGATTAAACGGTTTGTCATGGTTTGTGTTTGAGATGCGGTGTTAATGCCTTGTTCTTTTAGTTCGCTTTCTATTCCTATGTGCAGATCTGCTGCTAATAGTATTTTTTTGTTTATCAGAAGAGCAGGTTCGTTAAGGATTGGTTTTAGTTCTATCTGCATGGTTGTTTAGTCTCAATGTGAGAATAAATAATAAATTTTTTCTAGGTGTCTTATTTAGAAAGAAGCCGGTGTTAATTCGGCTGTGATGGCAACTATTTTACCAATTTCATTAGATTAATTATCTTTTTTTCATCTATTTCTTTCAAAGAATAAACCTTGATATGTTTCATTGTTTTTCCGGTGCCTTCAAATAATGCTTGTTCTTTTTTTGATAATCCTTTCAATGAAAAACCTAAATTTACATGGTCTTTAAGTGAGACTATGTAATATTTTCCACAGATATCTTCTTTTGTTGAGCCATAACATGGGACTCCTACTTTCATTTCTTCGTTGATTTCAGGGAATGTTTTTAGAATAATCTCCCTTAATCTCTGACAAATTTCTTTTTGTGGTGATTTTTGTTTGTTTATATATTTGTCAACTTTCTCATCCATAATATTGATTAAATAGATTCATCATTTAAGATTTACTAAAGAAACAAATCATTTGTTGTATATTTTTCAGTGATACTCCATACAATTGATTTTTGCGTACCAAAAATATTTATGTTGTAATAATATCTCCCGCAACGCATGATTACAAAAACCATTATGTGCCCAAATTGTAAAACCCATGTTACAATTGAGGGCAATCCTGGGGAGAAATATCTAGTCGCTTGTCCTAACTGTAATTTGAAAGGTCATTTTACTCTCCAAGGTACTGAAACAAAATCTAGTGACTTTAGTCTCGAGATTCATGGTCTTACTAAGACATACAAGGATGTCAAAGCGGTAGATAATTTATCTTTTAGTGTTAGAAAGGGCGAGGTTTTTGGTTTTCTTGGCCCTAATGGCGCAGGCAAGTCTACTACGATTAAGGCTATGCTTGGTTTAATCCATGTGAACAGTGGCGATATTAAATTTAACGGCTTTGATATTAAAAAACACGATATTGATATAAAGCAGAAAATAGGTTTTCTTCCCGAGAGAGTTTCTTTTTATGATAATCTTACCCCAGTTCAGACGCTTAATTTCTTTTGTGAGTTGAAGGGCGTAGATAAATCCGTTGTTCCTTCTTTAATCAAAGAAGTTGGTCTTGAGGAAGCAATGAATAGGAAGGTTGGTACTTTTTCAAAAGGCATGGTTCAACTATTAGGTGTTGCGCAGGCATTAATTGGAAATCCTTCTATTTATATTCTTGATGAGCCAACAGCTGGTTTGGATGCCAGATGGGTCAAAATTGTTCGCGAGAAGATCAAGATGCTTAATGAGCGTGGTGCTACAGTGATTTTTTCATCTCATATACTTAGCGAAGTTGAGACTCTTTGTGATAGAGTTGCAATTATAAATAAAGGTAAACTTATCGCTCAGGACACAGTTGCAAATCTGAGTAGATATCTACATATGAAACCTCGTCTTGAAATTACTATCAAAGGTTTGAATGGAAAAATACCAGACATGCTCGGTAGTTTTCAGGGCGTGGAAGCTGTAGAAGTTAACGGCGATGTTTTATCTGTTACCTGCGAATCTCAAATTCGTTCAAAGATAATCTCCTCTTTAGGGGAGGCCGGGTTTGTTATCGACAA